>JAFVWG010000269.1 GCA_017501805.1 Oscillospiraceae bacterium | reverse complement strand
GCGCTGTTTTTCTTTTGGGGCGGCGAATTTTCTGTGTTTTTCTCCCAAAACGACACAAAAAGCGGCGCAAACAAGTGTTCACGCCGCTTTCTTCATCATTTTTCGAGTTTTCCGTTGCAGATAACGTTTTTCACGTTCATTTCAGCATCCACGATGATCAGGTCCGCGTCACCACCGACGCGAAGGTCTCCCTTGTTCGTCCAGCCCAGCATCTGCGCCGGGTTGTGGGATGCAAGATAGAAGACGTCGCAGAGCGAAGCGCCCGTGTGCATCATAAAGTTGCGGCAGGCGGCGTCGATGGTCAGCTTCGAGCCGGCGATGTCCCCGCCGTGGTCGAAATAGATATCGGTGATGTGCTCCAGTCCCTCCAGCGGAGGACCGTCGTTGAACGTGCTGTCCGTGATGAGGATCAGACGCTCTCTGCCCTTGATCTTGCGGATGAGCCGCTGCATATAGGGATGCACGTGCACGCCGTATTCGTCCGAGATCAGCTCGGCATAGATGCAGTCGTTGTAGTTGACCGCCTCATCCACGCAGACGCCGCGGCATTCCGGCCAGTGCGGGATGGTGCCCGTCGCGTTCGTGTGGTGCGTGGAGAGCTTCAGCCCCATCGGGAAGAGCGCCGCGACCTGCTCGGGCGTTGCCGTGGAGTGCGCCACGGAGAACACCGCGCCGGGGTAGATCTTCTTCGCATCCGCGCAGAACTTCTCAATGCCCGCGCGCTCCGGCGCAAGACCCCAGACCTTGACATCCTGCTGCGCCGCTTCCAGAACGGGCATATATTCCTCGGGCAGGATCTCATCCGCCCATTTGATGTCGTTTTTCGAGCAGCCGTATTCGGGGTTCATATACGGGCCTTCCACGTAGATGCCGCGGATGTTCGGCGTCTCCTCCTTGCCGATGAAGCTGCGGATAAAGCGGATCGAGTCCGACATCTCCTTCGTTCCCATCGTGAAATAGAGCGTCGGAAGGATCGAGGTCGCGCCGTGCTCCAGCATAAAGCGGGCAGGCTCCACACAGGCGTCGTAGAACATCACGCCGTTGCCCGCGTGCAGATGGATGTCGATCAGACCCGGACCGGTGTAAAGCCCCTTCGCGTCGATCTCCTGCGCGCCTGCCGGCGTATCGATGTGCTCGCCGCAGTAGGTGATCTTGTTTCCGTCGCAGATCACCGTGCCGTTTCGGACGTAATGATCCGTCAGCACGAGCGTGGTGTTTTGAATGCAGATCATATGGATGAACCCTTCCTTTCTTTGTTTGCTCCTCCCCGCGCACGCGCGGGAGGACGGGTATGCTCTTTTTCAGGCAAAATTGCCCGTTTTCACCCCTGTTGGGCGCTCCGTTTGTGAGATTTGCACCAAAAATCATACTAGCAGTTTCCGTATTTATTTGCAAGCGGTTTTCCTTCCGTTTTGCAGAAAAATCGCCGTCATGCGCGCCGATCCTCAAAAACCGCGCGGATCGCTCGGAAGGTCATATAGCAGTCGAGCTTTGCCACAGTCTCGTAGGGCGCGTGCATGCTCAGCACGGGCACACCGATGTCCACGGTGTCGATGTTGCGCCGCGCCATAAACTTTGCCACCGTGCCGCCGCCTCCGACGTCCGTCTTTCCCATCTCGGCGGTCTGCCACTGCACCCCG
>JAFVWG010000268.1 GCA_017501805.1 Oscillospiraceae bacterium | reverse complement strand
TGCCATGCACCGTCTGGGCGGCTATGCCTTCACCACCGACTTCACCGCTGACCTGACCATCATGGAAGAAGGCACCGAGCTGCTGAGCCGTATTCAGAACGGCGGCACCCTGCCCATGATCACTTCCTGCTCCCCCGGCTGGGTCAACTATGCTGAATACAACTATGGCGACCTGCTGCCGCATCTGTCCTCCTGCAAGTCTCCCCACGAGATGTTCGGCGCCATCCTGAAGACCTACTATGCCGAGAAGATCGGCGTAGATCCCAAGGAAATGTTCGTGGTTTCCATCATGCCCTGCTCCTGCAAGAAGTACGAGAAGGAGCGTGAGCAGCTGACCACCAACGGCATGAAGGATGTGGACGCTGTTCTGACTACCCGTGAGCTGGGTCGTCTGATCCGCCGCTCCGGCATCAACTTCACCAAGCTGCCCGACGAAGACTTCGATACCGATATCGTTCACGATTACTCCGGTGCCGGCGTTATCTTCGGTGTTACCGGCGGTGTTATGGAAGCTGCTCTGCGTACCGTTTACTTTGTCCTGACCGGCAAGGAATACGACAAGATCAACTTCACCGAGGTTCGTGGTCTGGAAGGCGTCCGTGAAGCCAGCATCGACATCAACGGCACTGCTGTGAACGTTGCTGTTGCCAACGGCATGAAGAGCGCCAAGGTCCTGCTGGACGACATCCGTGCCGGCAAGTCCAAGTATCACTTCATCGAGATCATGGGCTGCCCCGGCGGCTGCATCAACGGCGGCGGTCAGCCTTATGTCCGCAGCGTGTTCCTGCCCGATGAGGATGCCGATATCATGGATACCTACATCCAGAAGCGCGCCAACGCTCTGTACTCCGAGGACGAGCGTCAGGTCATCCGTCAGTCCCACAACAACCCCCAGATCAAGGCCCTGTATGATGAGTTCCTGGGCGAGCCCAACTCTCACAAGGCTCACGAGCTGCTGCATACCACCTATGCCGCACGCGAGGGTTTTAACGACTAATTGCAATATCTTCGCCGGGGGAGCTTCTGCTTCCCCGGCATGATTGTTTAAAGAACGCCACGCGTTAGACGCGTGGCGTTCTTTATGGAAAAAATCCTCGTTTTTACAAACGAGGATTTTCGTGCAGGTTTCTTCAAATATAACGCGCTTCCTCACCGCATCGAGGTGGAGTTGTTCAAAATGCCGCTGCTGTACAGGAAGAGCACATCGGCGTCCGTAAAGTCCACGTGCTCTCCGACGAGCGACGAATTCATATACCGCAGGTCTGCCAGCGTGACCTCCGCATAGCCCTGCGCCAGAAGCGGTGCAAGGGACGAAGCAAAGGAGTCGCGGAAGATCACCAGCTTTTTATCGCTTGCGGCATTGGGATTTTGGATCTTCACAAGCGGCTGATTGCCCGACAGGAAGAATTCATACGGGTCCTTCCCCTCAGCCTTCACCGTGTCATACACAGCCTCGGCGCCCGTGACCCGAAATTCCCCGATCATATCGTTTTCCAGATAGGTGATCGTGTCGGGCTCGCACCGCAGCGCCGACTGTCCCGCGTATACCCCCATAAACTTCGTCGTCAGAACCTTGCTTTCGTATTTCTCCGGGATCTCTGTCCCCATCGCGGCAGCAAGGTGCTGCGCCACGTCCACGATGCCCTCCTGCTTCCAATGGCTGTCCGTGCGGTAGTAATCCTCTGCCGACAGCAGATGCCCGATCCGTATAGGAGTGCAGAACTCCAGTTTTTCGTGCATATAGCGCTCAAGCTCATCATAGTTCAGCTTCAGGTCCGCGAGATACGCATTTTTATCGGGGATCACCGCGATGTACGCCTTGTTCTGCGGAAAATGCTCGTCCCGCACCTTCGTCAGCAGGTTCGCGGCGTAGTCGAGCATCTTTGTGTCCAAAGGATACTCGATTTTGGAAATATGCCCGTCTTTTACAAAAAGATCATTGTTTTCCTTTTGTCCGAAGATGCCGAGCCTCGTGTACGCCTTCACGCTCCGCCAGAAATCGCGCAGCGGAAAACGGTCGGTCGTATATTCTTCAAACTGCTCGGCAAACGCCCCTGTTCTTATGCTTTCCCATGTGACCTCGGGCAGCTTCGCCAGCGACCTTCGCTCCGCGTCGGAATAATCGGGCGTGGCGATGAAAAAGCACCAAACGGAGAAGCACAGCACAAACAGGGTGCAAAGACAGATCGTGATATATTTTTGAAGCTTCATTCCGCACCCCTCTTAAAAACGGAAATATAAAAACGGATTGAACGAGCCGTCCACCAGATACGCGGTCACCGCCGTGAGCAGCAGAAGCAGGGCAACCGGCTCCAGCGCAGCCGCTGCCTTCGATTTCTGCGCCAGCAGCTTCGGCACGGGCGTCGCCCCGATGACCGCAAGAACGAAGACCACCGCGTAGTTTTTCAGGCAGAACACCGTTTCCGCCGACAGCAGCGGATAGCCTCCCGCGCCGAACATTCCGCCGATATAGTGCAGCGCCTCGTCCATCGACGCCGCGTTGAAGATCACAAAGCTGATCATCACCAGCAGCAACAGGTAAATTCTGCTTATCACCTTCGATTTCTTCAGCCGCTCCAAAAGGAACACCTTTTCGATGACCAGCAGGACGGCAAAGTACAGTCCCCACACGATAAAGTTCCAGTCCGCGCCGTGCCAGAAGCCCGTCAGCATCCATACGACAAGAATGTTGAGCAGCAGTCTTGCCTTTCCCACGCGCGAGCCGCCCAGCGGGATGTACACATAATCGCGGAACCACGAGCCCAGAGACATATGCCATCTGCGCCAGAACTCCGTGATGCTTTTTGAAATGTACGGATAGTTGAAATTCTCCAAAAAGTCAAAGCCGAACAGCTTTCCGAGTCCGATCGCCATATCGCTGTAGCCCGAAAAATCGAAATACACGTGCAGGCAGAACGCCGCGGCATATACCCAGAAGAACACCACGCTTTTATCGCCGGACGCCTTGAAGCTTTCGCAGATCTCGCCCAAAACGTTCGCGATCAGCACCTTTTTGGAGAGTCCGATGATAAACCTGCGGATGCCGACCGCGATCTTGTCGATGCTGTGCGTGCGCTCACGCAGCTGCAGCGCAACGTCGCTGTAGCGTACGATCGGACCTGCGATCAGCTGCGGAAACAGCGAAATATAGGCAGCCAGATCGATAAAATTTCTCTGCGCGGGCACCGTCCCCCTGTAAACGTCGATGTTGTAGCTGATCAGCTGGAAGGTGTAAAAGCTGATGCCGATCGGCAGCGTGACCTTCAGCAGCGGGATCGAAAGCCCCGTCACCGCGTTGATGTTCTCAATGAAAAAGTCAACGTATTTAAAGTAACCCAAAAAGCCGAGCCCGACCGCCAGCGCGAGCCACAGAAACAGTTTTTTGTGCTGTGGATATTTCTCGGTCAGCAGTCCCAGAATGTACCCGAAAAACACCGTCAGCAGCATCAGAAGCACGAGCCGCGGCTCGCCCCACGCGTAAAACACAAGGCTGCCGACCAGCAGGGTCAGATTTTTAAGCCGTTTGGGCGTCGCGATATACAGCAGCACCACGCAGGGCAAAAAGTAAAACAAAAACGGAATACTTGAAAAAAGCACGGTTTTCTCCCCTAAACAATTCGGCACGACGAATGCCGTGCCGAAAAGAAATTATCCAACTGTCGTACCGGTCTCGGCGGGGATCGCGTCGCCTGCGGGAACTTCCATATCGCCGACGGCTGCGCCGTCACCCTCTGCGGCGGGCTGCTCGAAGCTCTTCGGGCACATCAGGAAGAAGACCTTGCTGCCCTCGTTCTCAACGATCAGCTCCTCGGCCTCAACGCAGATGTTCCAGCGAAGATTCGCGGACTCCTTCAGCGTCTTCTTGAACGCCTCAACATCCGCGTCCTCGGCAAGCTCGAACACGTAGCCGACAAAAGCGATCGAGCTCATCATCGGGGCAAACATCACGCCCTCCTTGAAGCCCTTGATCTCGGCGTTGTCAAAACCGCTGAGCAGACCCTCAACAACAGGGACCGTGCCGCCGGCGAACTGAATGATCTCGTTCGCGATCAGGCGGTCGGCGACCTCCTGCGCGGTGCCGTTGGGATTTTCACGGAACGCCTTGAGCAGGATCTCGCCCACGGTCGTGGGCTCCGCCTCGGGAGTCTTCGTTTCATCCGTGTTCTTGCCGCAGGCCGCCATCGTCAGCAGCATGCAAAGCGCCAGTACCAGCGCAATGATCTTTTTCATATTCCTTACTCCTTCACATTTCAAAGTCAGCCAAATCCATCTTAGCCGAAATGATTATACCATATACTTCTGGCTTTTACCACCCATTATCTTTCAGCTGCAGCGCAAAGCCGCTTTTCCCGACGAGCTGCCTTAACTTCTTCCCTATTCACTATTCCTTATTACTTTCCAAAAATCGACACATCTTTTTAGGGAATAGTGAAGAGTGAATAGGGAATAAGTAAAATCGACATTCCTCTATCGAAGAATGTCGATTTTTGGTTGCGGGAGAGGGATTTGAACCCCCGACCTCCGGGTTATGAGAACCGGAATCGAAGTCAAACACGCCTATACAAGCAATCACAAAGCAGGTGCACTTCTTCGCCCACGCCGACGAATCGCCGACGGACGCTCTCAAAAGACCTTTCCTTGTCTCCCCAGCTACCGAGGATACACCGGGGAATCCATCCATTCTGGGAAAGCTGTTCGGGAAAAACCATTCCCAAAATCGGTGACACAAGGAACAACAAAACCATCACAGGAGCGCAAAAATCCCAAATTCTCGCAAATCTCACAAAACCCCCTAATGCTTGCGAATTTCGGCAAACCTCCCGCTCCTACCCGCAGTTTCCTCTTCCTCATAGGCACAAGAGAACTATGGTCGCTCACGCCTCTTTCCGCAAGAGTTCTCGCTGATCCTCACACATGTGATGCGTAGGCGAGTCAATTTTAATATTGGCAACGCTTCTTTGGATATCATCTACATCAATTGAAGGCAATTGAAAAGGATCAAAATTATACATATTCGCACCTCATTTCAGCCACTTACATATCAGTGATTATTCTTCTCTGTGTTATGCTGCTACCCAACCGTACCCTTGAACAGCCATGTCAATAAAGTGATTGAGCAGAAGGTCTATCTTAACAATAAACACTTCTTTATCATAGCTATCGGGCAGGTCAGCATCCAGCGTTTCCATAATGGCATTTTTAACACGCGCTTTGGGCTGCTCCCCTCTATACCAATCCACAACAAACAGGCTACTTCTGTTCTCATTCAGTTTCTTGTACAGATTCTTTGCGGAAAGAATAACCTTTTGTTCTTCGGCCTTGGTCAGGTTCTTACCCTTAATCAGCAAATCAAAAATCTCAAGTTCTTCTTCGGAGAGACCCATCAGGTTCGGTCTTTCCGACTCTTTTTTGAGATCTTCAATCAGCTGCAGCAATTGCTCATAGTAGTCCTCGTTTTCAGAACCGCCGGCATTATACCGATCGACAATGTTCTTAAATCGAACCGAGAACTTATCACGGGTACAGTTCTTGTCCATCATCTGCTTCAATGCTTCATCGATAAACACCTTCAAGTCATCAATCTCAACAGCCTTATACGGAGCAACTTTAATTTCACGTTTCAGCTGATCAACATCAATTTTGGACAAGTCGATAACCTTTGTTCTATGAATGACATATCCATCATCGTTGTCTTCTGCTTTTTGAGAGATGATGCTGTTATCCAAAACTTGGCCCATTCTAAGCCGTGCGCGCTTGATCTTCTCGTCATCAATTTGATTATAAAGCAGACCGTGCAGATAGGCGATAGGACCAAACTTCTCATTATGCCAGCCAAGTTCAAAAACCTCAGGTTTGGAGGCATCATGAAGATTCATCAATGTGTTGGAAAGAACCTTGAATTTCTCCTTGTCGTCATCATTAGCCACGATGATGTTATATGCCTTGCGCAGTTCTTCCATCTTGTCAAAGGTATCATCGCCGGCAATAATGGCATCCAAATCAATCGAGATTGACTTCAAGAAGGCATCTGTTTCAGCAATGGTCTGATTGATCAGTTCCAGTAGTCTGTCGATGTCCTTAGCCGGGAATTCCTGCCCGTCATCGCCTGTTGCATACTGGCTGAGTGCTCGCTGCATGTACTTAAATACATTGACGTAGTCAACAACGATACCGCAGGGCTTGTCGGGATAAACGCGGTTTGCACGAGCTATCGCCTGCATCAAGGTGTGTCCCTTCATGGGCTTGTCCAAATACAGCGTGGACAGATTTTTAACGTCAAAGCCGGTCAGCCACATGGCACATACGAAGACCAGTTTCAGCGGATCGTTGGGATCTTTGTATCTGTCTTCAATATCTCTACCGTCCTTGATCTCATTCATCTTGGTGCGGTGTGCGGAAACATCGAGGCCTTGTGTCGCAAATTTCTTATCTTCGTCAGCATCCTCGGAGATAATAACAGCCATACTCTCGAATTGATTTTAAATAATAAAACAGATAGTGTTTAGAAGAGAAATTACGTTTATCAGAGAAGACACAACAAGCTTGATTACATGTCATTGGCTTATCAAAGTATCCAAGTTGGCCAATATTGACACCATACATTGCCATTGCAACAGACTTAGGTGGTAGTAACTTTGCAGAAGATCTTCTCACGGCTTCTTCCGTTATATACTCTTCTGTATTTATGATAATACAATCTTTAATCTCACCAGTTTTCACCCATGGATAAATGCCGGACTCATAGTATTCTTCATACGTACGGCTAGGGGTGCCGCCCGAGCAAGTGCTATAATAAGTACTTATTCTCTTACGTTCCCATCCCTCAGGCAGCCCGTTTTCGAACTTAGCGGTTTCGTGGCCGGGGAAACGGAAGCGGACAAACCACTCCTTGTAAAGTTCTTCTTGCCCATTTTGGTAAGGGAAGACGGACTAATGCCGGCTTTTGCGCAAAGCTCTTTTTTCTTCATATCCTTGTCAATCAGCAGCTTCCATAGCTTTTTATAACTGACAGCCATACGGATTCTCCTTCCAATCAAAAATGCTCCGCCGATAGGCAGAGCAAACAAAACGCGATTTACTCACTGCCCAACAACGCAGGCAGCGTTGTATTTAATGATACCATGCCCCCGTTGAGTTTGCAACACTAATGACGAAGTCGCAACATTTTTGTTGCTTTCTGCTTTTCGTATTTCCTCCAAAAACAGACACATATTATAAGCATAGACCCCTTGGCAATCTGCCCCAAACAGATTCCCCCTGCCACTTCCCTACCGCCCACGGAGCATAGGACGCGAGGACTGTTGCCGGGTTTTTCCGCCCCACGGCGGCAGCGCCGTCGGCTCGGTGACGTAGTTTTTGACTTCATTTTTGCTTTGCCGCCGAAATGTCGCCGCAGCAAAACATACCAACCCCGTCTAACCACGAATCCTTACGACCTAAGGCAAATGGTATCCGTAGACAAAAAAAATACTCAGAAACCGAAGTTTCTGAGTATTTTCAAGTGGTTGCGGGAGAGGGATTTGAACCCCCGACCTCCGGGTTATCCCTTCGGGCCGCCTTGCGGTTCCCGAAATTCTTTGCTCGCTTTTCGCTTCGCAGAATTTCGACCGCTACGGAAAAACCGGCTTTGCTGTATCTGCCACCGGCAGCGCAAAGCCGCTTTTCCCAACGAGCTACGCTCGTCGGTCTCATAACCCGGAAGCGCAATGCACAATATCTCCCCTGTCTCAAAAAAACAACAGCCATCCAAAAGGATGACTGTTGTTTTCTGTGGTTGCGGGAGAGGGATTTGAACCCCCGACCTCCGGGTTATGAGCCCGACGAGCTACCGAACTGCTCTATCCCGCGATATTCAGTGCTCGACTATGATAGCACACCGTTCACGGAATGTCAAGCTGTTTTCATCGGGCGATTTCGACACGGAAGATCTCAGCTCCAGTGTTCCCTCTGCGCCGGGTCATCATAGCCGGGCATATTCTCGTGATAGCCGTCCCGCGGATACGAGCCGAAGCCGTAATCGCGATCCTGTCGGGGCATCGGGAACCAGAAGAAGCAGCTGCTGAGAAAGCCCAGAAGCAGCCGCAGCAGGAAGAACAGTACAAACATACGTCCGAGGATGGCGAACGGCGAACGCGTACGGCGTCGGTTGGTATATTCGCGGTACTCGTCATAGGCTCTGCCGTCCTGCGTGGAGGTATAGGTCCAGGTAAACGGGTTATAGGTAAACGGTCCGTTTTCGGAGAAGGGGGATTGACCGCCGTAGGGATTATAGTTCTGCTGCTGTGCCGAGGGATTTTTGATCGCCTCGTAGGCTTCGTTGATCTCATTCATCCGCGCCGCCGCGTTCGGATCGTCGGGATGCAGATCGGGGTGGTACTGCTTGGCAAGTCTGCGGTAGGCGGTCTTGATCTCTTCCTCGCTCGCACCGCGCGGAACGCCGAGCACCTGATAGGGGTCTCGCACCATACGGTCATCCTCCTTTCCTTTTATTCCCACCTATTATACAACACATTTATGGGTATTTGTAAAGTATTTTGAAACGTTTTTTCAAGTACGCGTGAAAAACCCTTGCGCGCAGCGTGCTTTTGTGAGATGATACGGTCACAAACCGTTCACGCGAGGTATCGATATGACAAAGGTTCTGTTCATCTGCTACGGCAACATCTGCCGCAGTCCTATGGCGCATTGCATTTTCACACAGCTCCTGCGCGAGGAGGGTCTCCTCTCCGAGTTCACCGTAGACTCCGCCGCCACCAGCACCGAGGAGCTCGGCAACGGCATCTATCCGCCCGCGCGGGCAAAGCTCGTGGAAAAAAACATTCCGCTCATCCCCCACCGCTCCGTACAGCTCCAAAAGAGCGACTACGCGGCGTGGGATCACATCCTCTGCATGGAGAACCGCAACGTGCGCGACGTGCTCCGCATCACGGGCGGCGATCCGGACGGAAAGGTCTGCCGTCTGACGGATTACACGGATCGCCCGCGCGACGTCGCCGACCCGTGGTATACCGGCGACTTCGAGGCCACCTATCGGGACGTCCTCGACGGCTGCCGCGCCTTCCTCCGCTCCGTGCGCAAGCCGTAAGTTTCCCGCCTTGCCTCTCCCTATGGGAGCGGGCAAACCGGCAATTTTCCGTTCTGCATCAAGCACCGCCCGGCACACATTCGTACCGGGCGGTGTCCTTTTTTACGGCTTATCGGCTCTTCTGCATCCAAATACCCGGAGCGAAGAAAATCAGCAGCGGGAAGATCTCCAGCCGTCCCACCAGCATCGCAAACGAGAGCGTCAGCTTGGACAGGTCGGAATAGTGCGCGTAGTTCGCGGCAGGACCGACCGCATTCAGTCCGGGACCGATGTTGTTGAAGCAGCTTGCCGCCGCGGTGAAATTCGTCACAAAGTCCGTCTGCTCAAAGCAGAGCACCAGCAAGATGGCAACAAAGCAGAACACATACGCCGCCAGATAGATCAGCACACTTCGATTCGTCGTCTCATCGAGCGTCTTTCCCTCAAAGCGCATCGCATTGACCGAGCGGGGATGGCAGAGGCGCTTGAGCTCCTTCTGCACGGTCTTGGCAAGGATGACCACGCGGGAAACCTTGAGGCCGCCGCCGGTGCTGCCGGCGCAGGCGCCGATGAACATCAGCAGAACAAGGACCGCCTTGGAGAAGGTCGGCCACAGGTCAAAATTCGCCGTGGCGAAGCCGGTCGTGGTGATAATGGAGGACACCTGGAATGCAGACAGCCGGAGCGCAGTCTCCGCATCGCCGTAGATCGGAAGGATATTCGCCGTGACGACCCCCACGCTCAGCAGCACGATCGCGCCGTAGACGATGAATTCCGTCGAGTGCAGAACATCGCGGAATCTCCGCATCAGCAGCAGGTAGTACAGGTTGAAGTTCACACCGAAGAGGAACATAAACACGGTGATGACCCACTGCAGATAGGGGTTGTAGCCCGCAATGCTGTCCGCCTTCATGCCGAAGCCGCCGGTGCCGGCCGTGCCGAAGGTGTGGAGGACGCTCTCAAGCGGCGGCATCCCGCCCGCAAGCAGCAGCAGGATCTGCAGCAGCGTCATGGCAATATAGATCTTGTACAGCAGACTCGCGGTATCACGGCTGCGCGGCACGAGCTTGCCGACGATGGGACCGGGCATTTCCGCGCGCAGGATGTGGATCGACCGTTCGGAAACGCTCGGCACAATGGCAAGCACAAACACCAGAATGCCCATACCACCGACCCAGTGGGTAAAGCTGCGCCAGAAAAGCAAGCCGTTGCTCATCGCTTCCACATTGGGCAGGATCGACGCTCCTGTGGTGGTAAAGCCGCTTACCGTTTCAAAAAACGCGTCCACATAGCTCGGAATCTCCCCGCTCAGCACAAACGGCAGCGCACCGACAGCGGACAGCGCGATCCACGCGAGCGCCACGATGCAGAAGCCCTCCCGTGCAAAAATCACATTCGTCCCGGGTCGGAAGATCCGCACCGCCAGAAGGCCGAGCACCAGCGCGATCGCCGCGGAGATCAGAAGCGCTTGGACGCAGGACTCCCGATAGTACAGTCCGACCAGCGCCGGAAGCAGCAGCATAACAGCCTCGGCGCAGAGCATTTTCCCCACGGTGGAAAAAATCATCCTACGGTTCATACAAACCTCACCTTATCACATCGATCAGATCCCGCAGCCGCTGCGCGGCAGCGAGCACGACCACCTTGTCGCCGGGCTGCAGCACTTCGTCACCGCCGGGCATGATCGCACGGCGCCCGCGGAGGATGCCGCCGATCAGCACATTTTTCTTGAAGGGCAGATCCTTGAGCGGCGTATTCACATAGCGGAAGTCGTCCCGCACGATGAATTCCAGCGCCTCAACCTTGCCGTCCATCAGCTTGTACAGGGTCTCCACAGCGCTGCCCTGCGAGTTTTCCAGCGCACGGGCATAGCCCACCAGAACATCCGCGACCGTGCGGCGCGGCGAAACAATGCTGTCCAGACCGAGCTTCCCCGCCATCGCGGCAAGCTCCGCGCGGTTGATTTTCGTGATGACCTTCGGCACACGCTGCGTGTCGGCAAAGATGGAGATCAGAATATTCTCCTCGTCAAAGCCGGTCAAGCTGACGAAGGCATCGGTGGAGAGGATCCCCTCCTCCAGCAGGATCTCCTGCCGCGCACCGTCGCCGCAGATCACGGTCGCGTCCGCGAACTTCTCGCTCATATCGGCGCAGCGCTTCGGATCCTGTTCGATGATCGTGACCTCCGTCCCGGCGGCAAGAAGCTGCTGGGTGAGGTAATAGGCGGTCTTGCTCGCGCCGAGCAGCATCACGCTCTGCGCCTGTTTTTTCAGCAGACCGAGCATCCGCATCAGCCTCTGCATCTCCGTAGGTGCGGCGATCACGCCGATGTGATCTCCGCCGCGCAGGACGAAATCGCCGCCGGGGATAAAGACCTCTTCCCCTCTGCGCACGGTGCCGAGCAGATATTCGGCGGGATACTTTTTGCGAAGCTCGTGCAGAGCAAGTCCGTCGAGCGGAGAATCCTGCTTCAGCCGGAGCTCGGCCATCGCAAAGCGGCGCTGGGAGAAATACTCCACCTTCACCGCCGAGGGCAGCCGCAGGAGATGAAACAGCTCCTGCGCCGCGAGCTGATCCGGGTTCACGGCGAGCGACAGCTCCAGATGCTTTTTCAGAAAGCTCTGCGAAGCCGCG
>JAFVWG010000036.1 GCA_017501805.1 Oscillospiraceae bacterium | reverse complement strand
TTCTGCATTCTGCATTCATCCCCCTCATATACAGAAAACGTGCTGCAGACCTTCTGCAGCACGTTCTTATTTTTTATACAAACGGTTGGAGCAGCGGTATGATCTGATCCGCCCAGCCGCGGTGCGCCTCGGCGCCGGCATGGCCGCCCGAGCCGCCGGCGTTGGAACGGATGCCCAGTCCGATGAGCGTGGGATCGTCCTTCAGCACCTGCGCGATGTCCGCTTTGTGCTTGCTTCCACTGTAGTAGAGGAATAAAATCTTACAGTCCGCACCGTTGATCTCACGGATGCGGCTGATAAACGCCTTCGTCGCCGGAATCCATTCCTCCGAGGGGATCTTCGCATCGTTTTCGTTTATCATCAGAATGACCGCGTCCGCCTTCCGCGCGAAGGCATAGCGCTCCGGCTCTCCGGTCTTTTCGCCCTTCTTGATGCTGTTGTCATCGCGGTAGCGGTTTGTATATTCATACAGCTCCGGCAGGTTGTACTTAACGGGCGAGCCCGCACGCGCAACGATGCCGAGTGAGCCCTTCGTGACCGTCGTGAGGTCCATATTCAGTTCCTCTGCAACGATGTAGCCAAAGGTCTGCGCAATGGTGGCGGTGTTGTTCGTGCCGACGGAACGGCCGTCCTTCGGCGTCGGCAGGATGCCTGCTCCGGTCGCGGTCGAAGCGCCGATGACCTCAAGCAGCTTCGGACGCGGCTGCGACGCAGCGATCGTCTCCGACTTTCCGTGGAAGGTCACGGAGATCAGTCTGTCGTCGGCATAGTCACCGATCGAGTCCTTGATGATCTTCACGGTGTGCTTGCCGGGCTGAAGCAGCGCCGGCGTTGCGAGCGTAACGGCCGCTCCGTTGCTTTCGTCGAACAAAACGGGGTCAACGAGAACACCGTCGACGATCACACGGAAAAGCAGGTGGTTGCGCCAGTAGTCGTGATTCACGGAAGCGGTCAGATAGATCCGGCCGCCGCATTCCGCGGTGAATTCCACGCCGTCGGCGGACCAGTTGCATTGCACGCCGTTGCTGAGCTGTTCGGCACGGCCGAGCAGGCGGTATTTGCCGCTCTCGGTGAAGTTGAGCGTGACCTCGCTGTAATCCGCGGGCAGCGCCTTGATCACGTCTTCTTCATGCAGGAAGTTATATGCAAGCTGGCAGGCGTTTTCACGCGTCGAGGGGAAGATGTTCACATCCGCGCCGACCGACATACATACTTCCTTCGCTTTGTTGTGTGTGGTCTTGATCCACTCTTTGCCGGTGAGGTCCTCTGCCTTTGCCTTGCCGTAAGCAACGAGCAGCATTTTGCCGAACGCCGCGGAGGTCAGCTTTCCGTCGGGGTCGAACTTGCCGCTGCCAACACCCGCAACAATCCCCTTATCAACGCAGTAAGCGACATATTTTGCCGCCCAGTGAGAAGCGGGAACATCGGTAAAGCCGGTGTCCTTCTTCGTGAGCGCCTCGGCCTTTTCCGTGCCTTCGCGCATCACGCAGACGACCTTCGCCGCCTGTGCGCGGGTCAGCATTTCCTTCGGCTGGAAGCTGCCGTCGGGGAAGCCGGAAACCACGCCGCGTCCGCTGACATACTCCACCGCTTCGCGGTTCTTTTCGGAGATCTTGTCCACATCGCTGAACGCCGCGCCCGCAACGGGCACCGCCGACACAAGCATCAACATTGCAAGAAACAGAGCGATCATTCTTTTCATAGTCGTTTCCTCCTGTCGGTGCCTTTTTAT
>JAFVWG010000267.1 GCA_017501805.1 Oscillospiraceae bacterium | reverse complement strand
CGCGGGCGGCGGCGTGAAGCCGCATTATCTGACCTTCTATTCCACCTTCGGAGGGATGAACAGCTCCTTCGGAGCGAAGCACGAATTTGAACTGGAATTGGAAAAGGATGATACGGAACTCTATTTCAACCGACCGAACGGCGGCTATGCGCTCGTCCTGCAGAAGAATGCGGAGACCGGCGCGTGGGAATGGCCAGAATAAAGCAAAAGGAAACACCCGGGAGCTATGCTCCCGGGTGTTTTGCTGTTTTCGCGGCCGCAGAGTTCCGCAGGAACGATTTTTGCTTGAAATCGATACAGCGGGAAAGTATAATAGGGAACTACAAAAAAGGCTTGCTTGGTTCCGAAAGGAGGAAGAGAGATGAACGGGATGGAAAAGACCTTTGCGCAGGAAATGCTCGAGCTGCTGGGAGAGAAAAAGTATTCTGCCCTCAAGCAGGAGCTTGGCGCAAAAAACGGCGCGGACATTGCCGCAGCGTTCGGAGAACTTCGCCCGGATCAGATCCCGCTGCTGTTTCGACTGCTGCCGAAGGAGCTTGCGGCGGAGACCTTTGTGGAGATGGAGCCGGAGGATCGGGAAGTGCTGATCCACGGTTTTTCCGATGCGGAGCTGGGGGAGGTCATCAATGAGCTGTTCGTTGATGACGCGGTCGATCTCGTGGAGGAGATGCCCGCGAATGTCGTGAAACGTATTCTTGCACAGGCGGAGCCGGCGATGCGGCGGGAGATCAACGAGCTGCTGCGCTATCCGGAAAACTCTGCCGGCTCTATTATGACGACCGAGTATGTTTCCCTGCGGCCGGATATGAGCGTGGACGAGGCGATCGCCCACATCCGCAGAACTGCGATCGACAGGGAAACGATCTACACCTGCTATGTCACCAAAAGCCGCAAGCTTCTCGGCGTCATCACGATCAAGGATATGCTCCTGTACGGAAAAGACGGCGTGACCATCGGCGATATTATGGATGAAAACGTCATCTCCGTCGAAACGCTGACCGACCAGGAGCAGGTCGCACAGATGCTTTCCAAATACGACTTTCTTGCGCTGCCCGTCGTGGATGCGGAGAATCGTATGGTCGGCATCGTCACCTTCGACGACGCGATGGACGTCCTCGAGGACGAGGCGACGGAGGACATCGAAAAGATGGCAGGTATGCTGCCGTCGGACAAGACATATCTCCGCTCTTCGTCCGTCGATCTTTTTAAGCACCGCATCCCGTGGCTGTTGTTTCTTATGATCTCCGCGACCTTTACGGGCTGGATCATCACAAGCTTTGAAAACGCACTTGCCGCGCAGGTCGTGCTGACCGCCTTTATTCCGATGCTGATGGGCACAGGCGGCAACTCCGGTTCGCAGACATCCGTCACGGTCACCCGTGCGCTGTCGCTCGATGAGCTGTCGTTCCGCGATCTGCCCGCGGTGATCTGGAAGGAGATCCGCGCTGCCGCGCTCTGCGGCGTGGTGCTGGCGGCTGCCTGTTTTGTGAAGATCATGCTGGTGGACCGTCTTGCCTTTGGCAATGCCGACATTACGCCGATGGTCGCCTTTGTTGTCTGTCTGACGATGGCGCTGACTGTCGTGATCGCAAAGCTCATCGGCTGCTCACTTCCGATGCTGGCGAAGAAGCTTGGGCTCGACCCGGCGGTTATGGCCGGTCCCATAATCTCGACCACCGTAGACGCGGTGTCGCTCCTGGTCTACTTCGGCGCGGCAAAGGCGCTGCTCCGGCTTGGATAAAATAAAAAGAACCACGGGTTGCTCCCGTGGTTCTTTCGTTTGCATTATATCTGTTCGATCAGAATCTGATAGGATGGGTAGTCGCCGCTTTCTTCCCGGGAGAGCGCGCCCTCGGGGACGTAGAGACCGACGGTGCGGAGCGTTCTTCCGCTGAGGATGCCGCCGCCGAAGAGTTCCTGCTGCCGAGGGGGAAGCTTAGCAAGGTCATCGGGATCGATGAGCGAGATGCGGTAGTTCTTCTCATCACACAGACCCTGCACAAGGAAACGCTTTTCAAGCGGGGAGGGGCGGACGCCGTGCACAATGATGTTTACAAGGGCGCGGCTGCCGTCGCAAGCCGCCTGCTCCCAAACCGTTGCGCTGTCCGAATCCGGCGGGAGCAGTCGGTAGTAATCTCCGTGCTGCAGAAGGTCGTACAGTGCGTGGAAGGTTTCGATCTGCCTGCGCATCTGCGCGGTTTCCGCATCTGTGAGCTTCGTCGCGTCCAACTCGTAGCCGAAGGTGCCGCTCATGGCGACGGTCGCGCGGGTCTTCATCGAGGTCACGCGTCCTGTCTGATGGTTGGGTGAAGCGGAGACGTGCGCGCCCATTGTGCTTACAGGGTAGATCATAGATGTGCCGTGCTGGATCTGCAGACGCTCGATGGGATCGGTGTCGTCGCTCGTCCAGATCTGCGGCGTGTAGCAGAGCATGCCCGCGTCGAAGCGCGAGCCGCCGGAGGCGCAGCTCTCGATGAGAAGATCCGGAAAAGCTTTGCAGAGCGCGTCGAGGACGCGGTAGGTGCCGAGAATATAGCGGTGCGGCATTTCTCCTTGCCGCTCTGCGGGCAGACTTGCGGTGTAGCGGTCGCAGAGGCTGCGGTTGAGGTCCCATTTGAGGTAGGTGAGCTTTGCCTCGCGGATGCGGTCGCTCAGCTCGCGGATCAGATAGTCCTGCACATCGCGGCGGCTGAGGTCGAGGAGCAGCTCATAACGGCTGAGAGAAGGCTTCCTGCCGGGGATGGCGACCGCCCAATCGGGGTGGGCGCGATAGAGATCGCTGTCCTCGCTGATCGCCTCCGGCTCAAACCACAGACCGAACTGCAGACCCTCCGCGCGGATGCGGTCTGCCAGCTCGGCAAGCGTGCAGCCGAGTTTTTTCTCGTTCGGCGTCCAGTCACCGAGGGCGCGCTTGTCGTCGTCCCGCGCGCCGAACCAGCCGTCGTCCAAAACGAACAGTTCCACGCCTGCCTCGGCGGCTCTGCGCGCCATCTGCACGAGTTTCTCGCCGTCAAAGTTAAAATATGTACCCTCCCAGTTGTTGAGGAGCACCGGGCGCGGTTTGGCTCTCCATGTTCCGCGGACAATGTGTCGGGAGATGAAGCGGTGGAAGCGCAGGCTGATGCCGGAAATGCCGGAGTCCGAGAAGGTCATCAGCGCCTCGGGCGTTTGGAATGCCTCGTGAGGCGCGAGTTTCCATTCGAAGGTGTCGGGGTTGATGCCGAGCAGTACGCGCGTGCCGACGATCGTGTCACGCTCCGCCTCCAGCAGAAAGTCTCCGCTGTAGACGAAGGCGAAGCCGTAGGCCTTTCCGTATGTCTCCGTTGCGCCCTGTTCGAGCAGCATTGCGGAGGGATTGAAGCGCGCGCCGGAGAAGCCGCGCGTCGAGCCGATGGCGTTCATGCCCTGCCGAAGCGGAAGCCGTTCCGGGATGCGTTCTTTTGCCCAACGACCGCAGAAGGTCAGAAGCTCATAGTCGCCGCGCGGAAAATCCACGCACAGAGACGCCGCTTTTTCCAAAAAGACGGGAGCGTCGCTCTCGTTGATGACGCGCATCGTGCGTGTGATCACGTCCGCTTCCTCAAAAACGCCGTAGCGCAGTTCAACGGCGATTTTTGCTTCGGCATCCGTCAGTCGGACGGTCAGCGTCTGCGCATCACCGGTCTCGTCATACGATGCGGGCAGCGCATCAAGTGCATATTTTCCGTTCTCTGCCCGGCAGCTTTCAAAACGGAGCTGCAGGGTTCTCGCTCCGTCGGCAAAGCGGACGCGGAGGGCAGGGGAGCGGAAGTCCGAGCCGCCGAAGCAGCCAAGCTCCTGCGGGATCAGCTCGAGGGAGTAGCTGCGGTCGGTCATACCGACCTCGTAGGGGTTGCAGCTATGCCCGCGCTGGCGCATATACAGGGCGTAGGAAAGATCGTCCTCGCCGGTTTTCTCGCCGTAGTGGGTGTGCCAAAGTGTTCCGAAGGCATCGGTCTTCATTTGGTAAACGGATGTTTTCGTTTCCAGACGGATGAGTCTTCCGTCTTCGCTGATACGGATCGCCATAGTATCCCTCCGCTATGCAGATTTTTCACCATTATACCGCGCTTTGCGGAAAAAGACAATTGCTGTATCCTCTGCGTGCAAAATAAAAAGAACCACGGGTGTTCCCGTGGTTCTTTTGACTTATAATTTAGTCGGTCACGTAGGCGAGCAGGGCGATCTGACGAGCGCGCTTGATGGCGACGGTCAGATGACGCTGATGTGCAGCGCAGGTACCGGTGGTACGGCGGGGCAGGATCTTGCCCCGCTCGGAGAGGTAGCGCTTCAGCTTAGCGGTGTCCTTGTAGTCGATGTGAGCGACCTTGTCCACGCAGAAGCTGCATACCTTCTTGCGCTTGCGCGGACGAGCCTTATCAGTCATCATAAGATGAAATCCTCCTTCTTACGAAATGTTGCCCTTCACTTCCGTCAGAACGGAAGGTTGCTGTCGTCATCCTCCAGCATTTCGAAGTCGCTGCCCTTGCTTTCGGCGGGAGCGAAATCGTTGTGGAAGGGCGCGAACGAGCCGGTGCTGTCGCCGTCACGCTTGGAATCGCCGAAATAGACATTGTCTGCGACGACCTCCGCGCTGCGGCGCTTGCCGCCTTCTTTGTCCGTCCAGTTGCGGATCTGCAGCCTTCCGGAAACGACGGCCATACGGCCCTTGGCGAAGTACTTGGAAACGAATTCAGCGGTGTTGCGCCAGGCAACGATATCGATGAAATCCGTCTCCTTCTCACCGGTTTCCCGGTTGCCGAAGTCGCGGTCCACAGCCAGCGTAAAGGATGCAACGGCGACGCCGCTGCCGGTACGCCGGAGTTCAGGATCGCGGGTCAGTCGACCCATGAGAACGATGTGATTCAGCAAGGGTCTACCTCCTTATTCTTCGACGGCGGTGATCAGGGAACGCAGAACGCCTTCCGTGATCTTGAAAATACGGTCAGCCTCAGCGGGGAAGCCCGGCTTGGCGTCGCAGGTCATATAGACGTAGTAGCCTTCCGTCAGATCGTTGATGGGATAAGCCAGCTTGCGGCTGCCCCATTCTTCGATCGCGGTCAGCTCACCGTACTCCTGCACGAGAGCCTTGAACTTTTCCACCAGAGCCTGGATACCCTCTTCGCCCTGTGCCGGATCGATGATGTAGAGGACCTCATACTTTGCGGAAAGTTTTGCCATGATCGTTTGCACCTCCTTCTGGTCATTCGGCCGACGGTCTCGCCGCCGGCAAGGATCTGCTTGTTTCTGTACACAAGCTCGACTATTATATATGGAAAAGAAGGGAAAGTCAATTATTTTTTTACTTCCTGCCGCCAAAATTCCTGTTGCAAATCCGTTTTCCGGATGTTACAATAGGCGTGCCGATGCGGGCATAGTTCATCGGTAGAATGAAAGCTTCCCAAGCTTTAGAGGTGGGTTCGATTCCCATTGCCCGCTCCAGAAAAAACGACAAGCTTTTGCTTGTCGTTTTTTTCGTCGATATAAATTTTCCTGTCGGAATTTGCGATACGCCTTCGGCGCGATATATCTTCGAGGCGATATGCCCCTGTGGGGCGAAGGAATCTATATCATATCGCGTTTTGCGTTTTACGCAAAACATAACGAATTTGCAAAGCAAATATATCGCACGAGCGAAAGCGCGTATATCGCCAAACGCGTATCCGAGTTGTTCTATGGCGAGATATCAACTTTTATCCATCTTCCTTTTTTTCGTCCCCAGCCGCGAGAAGAAACCGAACGTCGAGGGCCAGACAGCGGTGGCAAAGACGAGGATGACGAAATAGCGCAGCGCGTGCACGGACGGATGCCCGATGGGCAGGAGCAGCGTCTTGAGCCCGGTGCGGAGCGCGAGCAGGATCGCAAGTCCCAGCGTCAGCTTCAGCAGCTGCGCCCACCAGACCGCCTTGACCTCAAAATGCAGATAGCGGCGATTGAGAAACATACCGAGCGCGAAGCCGAGGGAAGCGCCGAAGAGCGACCAGGCGTTTTTGACGCCGTCCCGGACAAATTCCGCTTCCGCGTCCGTGGGAAGGGGGCAGCACTCCGCGTAGAGCGTGAACGCCGCGCCGAGCGCGATCATACCGAAAAGCAGTCCCGCCATAACGCGGACGCTTTGCATCGCCGCCCCGGCGGGATGGTAGCAGAGGCAGAGCAGCGGAAGCGCGATCCCCACCGCCGTGAGCACATCGAGCGGTGTATGCACGCCGAGATACAGCCGCGAGAAGGCGACGAGCACGGCGAGCACGGCGCAGACAATGCGCACGATGCGATGCTTGAAGCAGACCGCGATCGAGCCGAAGACGCTGACCGCGTTTTGCGTGTGCCCCGAGGGGAAAGAGAAACCGAGCGCCTGCGCGCGTGCGCTCTCCACGATGGTAAGCGTGGGATCGAGGATCCACGGACGCGGCATCCGCACGAAGAGCTTGAGGAACTGGTTGACGATCGCACCGGAGAAGCTGACAAGCAGCAGATAGAAACCCGAACGCTTGTCCAGACACCAGAAAATGAGAAGCCCCACAACGATGAAGAGAAGCTCCTCGCCGAGGTGCGTGACCGTGGAGAAGAAGGCATCCCCTGCGGGGGTACGGATGCCCTCCAAATATTTCAAAAAAGCCATAGTTCAGTGTCCTTTCTTTGACAGCGGCAATACCGTAATCATAACCAAAACGCTTGCAAATTACAAGAGGAAACCCGCGGCGCGGCACAGGACAAACGCTTGCAATTCTTTTTCGGTTGCGGTATGATTGTACGCGAATGAAATGAGGTATGCGCTATGATTTGGAATGCCGAACGCCGCATCTACGGCAAAAACCAGATATTGGAAACGGTCTGCCAGTACCGCTTCCCGACGATCCTTTCCGTCAACGCGGAAACGCCCGCCGCGTTCCAGGACGCCATCCGCTCGGTCTTTCCGCGCTATGAGCTCCGCAAGGAGCAGCTTGCGCCCAAGGTGATCGCCGCGCCCGGTCAGGTGCCGGTGCCGCAGAAACCGGAGACGGTGAACAACCATTGCTTCCTGACGCTCGACGGTGCGTTCCGCATCAATCTGACCCAAAACTTCATCGCGCTGAGCTGCACGAAGTATACGCGCTGGGAGGATTTTGCAAGGATGCTCGATGCGCCGCTGGCGCGTTTTCTGGAGCTTTACAAGCCCGCGTGCTTCGACCGCGTCGGACTGCGCTATATCAACGCTTTCTCCCGCAAGGCGCTGGACGTTGAGGAATATGCCTGGCGCGAGCTCATCGCGGAACGCTATCTCGGTATGATGGCGGATGAGGATCTCCGCGAAAACGACTTCGTGCGCTGCACGACCGATATGGAGACCGCGCTTCCGGGCGGCTGCAGGCTGAAGCTGCATACAGGTCCCGGACTTGTCCGCCGTGGAAATCAGAACGATCAGGAAGTGCGCTTTGTGGCGGACCTTGATCTTTCTATGCAGGGAAATGTGCCGCTCAATATGGCGGCCGGCGCACTCAATACGCTGCACGTGCAGGCCTACGACATCTTCCGTGATATCGTGGCGGAGCCTCTGCACCGTGCGATGGATCCGCAGGAGGTATAAGGTGGACAGAAGAGAACACTACGCTTCTCTCGGTGTTTCCGGAGAGGTGTTCGATTTCGGCGAGCGCGTGCTGCGCGAGCTGGAGCCGCGTTTCCGCGCCGCGGACGAGGTCGCGGAGTACAATCAGAACAAGGTCCTTGCGGCGATGAAGAAACACCGCGTGAGCGCCGCGTGCTTTGCCGCGACGACCGGCTACGGCTACAATGACGAGGGACGCGACAAGCTGGAGGAGATCTACGCGGAGACTTTCCACGCGGAGGCGGCTCTCGTGCGCCCGCAGATCACCTGCGGTACCCATGCTTTGGCGGTCGCGCTGAGCGCGAATCTGCTTCCGGGGGACGAGCTTCTCGCACCTGCGGGAAAGCCCTATGACACGCTCGAGGAGGTCATCGGCATCCGTCCGTCGCCTTGCTCCCTGCGGGAAAACGGCGTGAGCTACCGACAGGTCGACCTGCTGCCGGACGGAAGCTTCGATTACGACGCGATCGCGGCAGCGATCACGGACAAGACCAAAATGGTGGAGATCCAGCGCTCGAAGGGCTACGCCACGCGCCCGACCTTCTCGGTGCAGCAGATCGGTGAGCTGATCGCCTTCTGCAAGGCGAAAAAGCCGGATATCATCTGTATGGTGGACAACTGCTACGGCGAGTTCGTGGAAACGATCGAGCCCTCGGATGTGGGAGCGGATCTCACGGTCGGCTCGCTCATCAAGAACCCCGGCGGCGGGCTTGCACCTATCGGCGGCTACATCTGCGGCAGACGGGATCTGATCGACCGCTGCGGCTACCGCCTCTCCGCGCCCGGACTCGGGCAGGAGGTCGGCGCGAATCTGGGACTGCTTCCCGCGCTGTATCAGGGCTTCTTCCTTGCGCCGACGGTGACGGCGGGGGCGCTCAAGGGCGCGATCTTCGCCGCGAATCTCTATGAGAAGCTCGGCTTCGCCGTGCATCCGAACGGCTCGGAGCCGCGCCACGACATCATTCAGGCGGTGACGCTCGGCTCGCCCGAGGGGATGCTTGCGTTCTGCAAGGGCATTCAGGAGGCGGCGCCTGTGGACAGCTACGTTACGCCCATTCCCGGCGATATGCCCGGCTACGACAGCCAGGTCATTATGGCGGCCGGCGCGTTCGTGCAGGGCAGTTCCATCGAACTGAGCGCCGACGGTCCGATCCGTCCGCCGTATACGGTCTTTTTCCAGGGCGGTCTGACATGGTATCACGCGAAGTACGGCATCCTGCTCTCCGTGCAGCGGATGCTGGACGCGGGGCTTATTCAGCTGTAAAAAGGGCGGTATTACAAAAAAGTTATATAAGCTGCACAGAAAAAATGGTGAAATACGCACATCTTTTTGTGCAGCTTATATATTTACAGCACCGCTTTACCGTGATAAACTGTTAGCGTGACAGCAGACCGCAGAACGCGGTCAAATTAACGAAATGAGGGAATTCATAATGAAGAAACTGATTGCTCTGCTTCTGGCAGCCCTGATGGTGTTCGCACTTGTGGCTTGCGGCACACAGCCCGCCGAGACCACGACCGACCCCGCCGCTGAGACCACCGCGTCCGACCTTGCCTACGTCAAGGAAAAGGGCACGCTCGTTGTCGGCATCACCGACTTTGCTCCGATGGACTACAAGAACGAAGCCGGCGAATGGATCGGCTTTGACGCCGATATGGCGAAGGCCTTTGCCGCGAAGCTCGGCGTTGCGGTCGAGTTCGTTGAGATCGACTGGGACAACAAGGCACTCGAACTGGACAGCAAGACCATCGACTGCGTCTGGAACGGCATGACCCTGACCGACGAAGTCAAGGCCGCTATGGATTGCTCCAAGGCATACTGCAACAACGCGCAGGTCGTTATCGTCCCCGCCGAGGTTGCTGAGAACTATCAGACCGCCGAAGCCTGCAAGGACCTCCGCTTCGCAGTCGAGGCCGGCAGCGCCGGTGAAAAGGAAGTGACCGCTCTGGGTTACGCCACCACTCCCGTCAAGACGCAGGCCGACGCGCTTCTCGAAGTTTCCGCCGGCACCTCCGACGCGGCTGTGATCGACTCCCTGATGGCCGCCGCTATGGTCGGCGAGGGCACCGGCTATGAGAAGCTGACCTACACCGCTCAGCTCAACAGCGAAGAGTACGGCGTCGGCTTCCGCAAGGGAAGCGACCTCGTCAATGAGATCAACACCTTCTTCGCCGAAGCTTATGCAGACGGCTCCATGATGAAGGCCGCCGAGACCTACGGCGTGCAGGCTGCTGTGATCGCACAGGAAGCGTAATCGAAACAATCTAAAGCGTGGCGATACCCCGGCGATCATACGCCGGGGTGTCGTTTGTAAGGTGGAAATTCTATGACATTCGCTCAACAGCTCCCGATCGTATTCGGAGCACTCAATATCGGTTTTATGCAGACGCTGCGGCTGTTCTGCATCACGCTGATCGGCTCTCTGCCGCTCGGTCTTGTGATCGCTTTCGGCTCGATGAGCCGTTTTTCGCCGCTTCGCTGGCTCACCCGCACGGTCGTGTGGGTCGTCCGCGGTACGCCGCTGATGCTGCAGCTTCTGGTCATTTTCTATTTTCCCGGACTGGTTTGGAAAAATCCGATCTGGGGCAGCGGTGAGGGCGGTCGCTTTCTTGCCTCGGCGGTGGCGTTCATTCTGAACTACGCCTGCTATTTTTCCGAGATCTATCGCGGCGGCATCGAGAGTGTCCCGGTCGGACAGTACGAAGCCGGTGAGGTCCTCGGCATGAAAAAAGGACAGATCTTTTTCCGGATCACGCTGCTGCAGATGATCAAGCGCGTCGTGCCGCCGATGTCCAACGAGATCATCACCCTTGTCAAGGACACCTCGCTTGCGCGCATCATTGCGCTGCAGGAGGTCATCTGGGCGGGACAGGCGTTTATGAAGGGCTCGCACGGCATCTCCGGCCAGATCTGGCCGCTCTTCGCAACGGGTATCTATTATCTTCTGTTCAGCGGCATCCTGACGCTGCTGTTCCAGGCGATCGAGCGCAAGCTGAATTTCTTCAGAGCATAGGGGGCGAATGTGATGCCGGTACTTGAGATTCAAAACATACAAAAGACATTTGACGGAAAGACCCGTGTGCTTGACGGGATCTCGTTCTCCCTCGAACAGGGAGAGTCGGTCGCGATCATCGGCTCCTCCGGCAGCGGTAAGACCACACTGCTGCGCTGCCTGAACTTTCTGGAGACGCCGACCGGCGGCAGGATCCTTGTGAACGGAAACGTGATCTTCGACGCGGACGATCCCGCGACGAAAAAAGAGAGTGAGATCCGCCGCAAGCGTCTGAACTTCGGTCTTGTTTTCCAGAACTTCAATCTCTTCCCGCAGTACACCGCGAAGGAGAACGTGATGCTTGCCGAGCAGCTGCTTGCCAAGGAGCGTCCCGACTACAGAACGAATAAAAAGGAGATCTTTGCCGAGATCGAAAAGACCGCCGTGGACCTGCTCACGCAGGTCGGTCTGCGGGAGCGTATGGATTTCTATCCGCATCAGCTCTCCGGCGGACAGTGCCAGCGTGTTGCCATTGCAAGAGCGCTTGCGCTGCACCCGGCGATCCTCTGCTTTGACGAGCCGACCTCCGCGCTCGATCCCGAGCTGACGGGAGAGGTTCTCAAGGTCATTCACGGACTTGCCGAAAAGAAGACGACGATGATCATCGTCACGCACGAAATGGCGTTCGCGCGCGACGTCGCGGACAAGATCGTCTTTATGGACGGCGGCGTGATCGTGGAGCAGGGACCTGCCCGCGAGGTCATCGAGCATCCGCAGATGGAGCGCACCAAGCGCTTCCTCTCGAACTACGCTTCGAACGGACAGGAAGAATAAATGCAACAGACCGTGATCTGCAGAGCAGATCACGGTCTTTGATTTTGCGTTGATATTGGATTGCTGGAAGATGAAACGATAGGTGGAAGCCACTTTTTAGTAATCAATCTTACTCTCTGCAAGATGCTTAAAGAGGAAACCTGTGGCTAAAGCATCTGATAAGGCTCTATGAGCAAACGTGTTGTCTCGGATTTTGTAAAAATCACAAAGGGTTGTTAGCTTATAATTTTCCACGTCATAGTCATAATTTTCGTTGATTACATGCTCTTCGAGGTCTCTGTCCCATTTTGTTTTTGGTTTTTTTAGTACCCTTTTGGAAATTTCGCAAGTATCATAGTAGCGCCTCTTGATGGTAGTGAAATCGTATCCATTCCGATACAAAAACTTTAAATCAAAGGGAAGGTTGTGCCCAACAATATTTGATTTGCCGACAAAAGAATTAAGGCAATCAATAATTTGAGAGAAGGATGGCGCTTCAGCTACCATTTCATCGGTGATGTTGTTGACTGCGGTTGCTTCGCTCGGGATGGGTTTGCCCGGATTTAATAGGGTGTGGAATTTTTCTACTGGCGACCAATCTTCGAACTTAATAGCCGCTATTTCCAATAAATGATCTCTTGAGGAACTTAAACCTGTTGTTTCGACATCGAGAACAACAAAACTTCCGATTTTATCAAAGCTTGTTTTAGCCGTAAGGTTGGTGTATTTTATTAATTCCTCTAGTGCCGAAACGCTTTGCTTGCAATGTGTAGAATTAGAAGTTGCAATTTCAACGGACGGAATCTTATCAATGATTTGTTGAAAATCTGCGCTATCTTGTACACATTTAATTGCTTTTGTCCAACGTTGCTTATAGGAATTGATAACTCTGTCAAAAGCGTTTAATACGTCGTCTGCCGTAATTTCATGGGAGTATGCACTTATGTGGATGTCCCACTCTTCTAGGTCGCCGATTCCATGCCGTTTGTTGAAGTCGTCTCGATAAGTAATGCTAGCAATTATCTTGTTGAGTACTCGTTCGTGGAATTTAGAGTTATGAAGCCCTGCGTGCAAGGCTTCACATATTTCTAATTTCTCTTTGAATTTTGGAATGAGATTTAGCGCATCAATAGGGTCAGTTCCGAAAACAATTTCTTCTTGCAAGCTG
>JAFVWG010000266.1 GCA_017501805.1 Oscillospiraceae bacterium | reverse complement strand
TTTTTCAAGCGCTCGTCTGTGGTGACGACGCCCTCGATGCGGTTGGATGCTTCTGTGCTTTGAATTTTGGAAATTTTGATCAGCTGTTCCAGAACATCGCCGATTTCCGCCGCCGCAAGGGTCTGCTTTCCTTTTTGCTCGTGGATCGCGGCGAGCAGCGCGACGATGTCGTTTGTCAAAAGCTTGGAATATTTCCCGATAAAATCAAAAGTATGCATTGTATCACCTAATATTACAATGTATTTATCCTATGAAATTACGATATCACAAATCAGCATCATAGTCAATTCTAATTTGATCATTTTTTGAAAAATGATAAAATTAAAAAGGTGGTAATAAAAGAAAAGGACACTGCTTTCGCAGTGTCCTGTGTTGTGTGATTCAGGTGGGGGATCAATACATACCGCCCATGCCGGCGGCGGCAGCCGCGGCGGGGTCGGGACCTGCCTCGGGCTTATCGACGACCAGGGACTCGGTGGTCAGGACGCAGGAGCAGATGCTCGCCGCGTTTTCCAGCGCGGTGCGGGTGACCTTCGTCGGGTCGACGATGCCGTTGTCGATCATATCGCAGTAGGTCTCGGTGTAGGCGTTGTAGCCGTAGCCGACCTTGCCGCTGCGGACCTTTTCGAAGACGATGGAGCCGTCTACGCCCGCGTTCTCGGCGATCTGACGCACGGGAGCCTGCAGAGCCTTGGCGATGATCTGCGCGCCGGTCTTCTCGTCGCCCGTAAGGGTCTCGATGAGGGCTTCGACAGCGGGGATGGCGTTGATGTAGGCCGTGCCGCCGCCGGCGACGATGCCTTCCTCAACCGCCGCGCGGGTGGCGTTGAGCGCGTCCTCGACGCGGAGCTTCTGTTCTTTCATAGCGACCTCGGTCTGGGCGCCGACGCGGATGACCGCAACGCCGCCGGAGAGCTTCGCAAGACGCTCCTGCAGCTTCTCCTTGTCGTACTCGGACGTGGTGACCTTGATGGAGGCGTTGATCTCACCGATGCGTGCTTCGATGGCAGCGGGATCGCCGCAGCCGTCGACGATGACGGTGTTGTCCTTGCCAACCTTGACCTGACGCGCGCGTCCGAGGTCGGAGAACTGGGTGTTCGTCAGTTCCATATTCAGCTCACTGGAGATGACATTGCCGCCCGTGAGGATGGCGATGTCCTTGAGCATTTCCTTGCGGCGGTCGCCGAAGCCGGGAGCCTTGACGCAGACGCAGGTGAAGTTGCCGCGCAGACGGTTGACCAGCAGGGTCGCCAGTGCGTCGCCCTCGACGTCCTCAGCGATGATGACCAGCTTTTTGCCGGTCTTGACGAGCTCTTCCAGAATGGGAAGGATCTCCTGAATGACCGAGATCTTGCGGTCGGTGATCAGGATGTAGGGATCGTCGATGATGGCTTCCATCTTGTCGGTGTCGGTGACCATATAGGGGGAGATGTAGCCGCGGTCGAACTGCATACCCTCGACGACATCCAGACCGGTCTCGGCGGTCTTGGACTCCTCGATGGTGATGACGCCGGAGGAGGAGACCTTTTCCATCGCCTCGGCGATCAGCTTGCCGACGGACTCGTCGCCCGAAGAGACGGCGCCGACGCGCGCGATGTCATCGCTGCCCTTGACGGCGCGGGAGTTTGCCTTGATGGCCTCGATCGCCGCCGCGACGGCCTTCTCGATGCCCTTGCGCATCACGATGGGGTTGGCGCCCGCGGTGACATTCTTCAGACCCTCGCGGGTGATCGCCTGCGCCAGCAGGGTGGCGGTGGTGGTGCCGTCGCCGGCTGCGTCGTTGGTCTTGGTGGCGACCTCACGCACGAGCTGTGCGCCCATATTTTCCATCGGGTCTTCCAGCTCGACATCCTTGGCGATGGTCACGCCGTCGTTGGTGATGAGCGGTGCGCCGAACTTGCAGCCGAGGACGGCATTGCGTCCCTTCGGGCCGAGCGTGACGCGGACGGTATCGGCGAGCTGATCGATGCCCGCCTGCAGCTTCTTTCTGGCTTCTTCGCCGTAAACGATCATTTTTGCCATAATATTCTATCCTCCCGATTATTCCACGACAGCGAGAATGTCGCCCATCTTGACGATCATATATTCCTCGCCGTCCAGCTTGACTTCCGTGCCGGCGTACTTCGAGACGATGACCTTTTCTCCGGCCTTGACGGACATCACGACGTCCTTCGTGCCTTCGCCGACTGCTACGACTTCGCTGACAACGGGCTTCTCTTTGGTCGAGGTGGAGAGGATGATGCCGGAAGCGGTGGTCTCCTCCGCCGGGGTCGCCTTCAGAACGACGTTGTCTGCGGTGGGTTTCAGTTTCATAAGATTTACCTCCAAACTCTGTACGCGGCATAGCCGCGGGTTGATACATAAACATACTGCGCCTGCGGTTAGCACTCAAAAACTCGGAGTGCTAACGCCTACATAATAGCGCAGCCGCCCGGAATATGCAAGGGGAAAATTGAAAAAATTTCAAATAAGTACCAAAAATTTCCTTTGGGTGGGATATCTCAGGGTTTTGCGGCATAGGAGAGCCCCTTCGGATAGAAAAAGCGCAGTTTTTCCTTTGCGAGGGAGAGCGTGATCCCGGTCGCGTTCAGAATTTCACCGTCCGCGTTGACGATGGGATCGCACGGGCTTTCGATATGAAGCTCCGTGACGCGGTAGTGGTCGATGAACTGCGGCAGATCCTTGTAGCGTCCGTGCTTGTAGACGCCGATGACCTTCAAAAGCTGAAGGAGATTCACCTTTTTGACGACCAGAACATCCAGCACTCCGCTGTCCGGCATCGCGTCCGGCATCGGAAGCCAGCCGCCGCCGTAGAAGCGTCCGTTTGCGACGCAGATGAGGGTCTGCTTTCCCGAAAGCGTTTTTCCGTCCAGCGATACGCTGCAGGGACGGGTGATGCCCTTGAGCAGCGTCATAACGAGCGAGAGATTGTACGCGCCCGCGCCGCTGATCAGCGGCAGGTGCTTATAGCGGCTCTGCGCCGCCGCCACACGCGCGTCGATGCCCATAGAGCAGATGTTGAGCGAGTAGCCCAGATCGCCCACGCGGATGAGGTCAAGCAGAGACTCCTCCGCATCAAGCAGACGATCCAAATCGGAAAAAGCGGACGGATCGTCGAAGATGCGGATGAAATCGTTTCCCGATCCGCCCGGAAAATGCGTGACGGACAGGTTGGGATAGCCCGCCGCGCCGCAGACGACTTCGTTGAGCGTCCCGTCTCCGCCGCAGGCGTAGATGCGGCATTCCTCGCCGCGCTCTCCCGCTTCGCGCGCAAACTCGGCGCAGTTTCCCTTATGGGAGGAGACGCGGATCTCATAGTCGAGCTGCCGGGGATCGCACGCCGCACGGATACGGCGGGTGAATTCTTCGGTGCGGTCGTATTTTCCGGCGGCGGGGTTTACGATGAACAGATGTTTCATGTTCTTCGCTCCTTAGAAGTACATATAGATATTACAGGCAAGGCGTCCGTTGTAGAGCTTGCGCTTTTTGGAGGCGGGTTTTCCGTAGATGTACTCAAAGTCCGATTCGGAGGAGAGCAGATATTTCTTCCAGCCGGGAAGTTCGTTCCAATGTCTGCCGAGTGCGCGATACAGCCGCAGCGCGTCCTCGCGCTCGCCCATACGCTCGCCGTAGGGCGGGTTGCAGACGATCACGCCCGACTCCGCGGGAGGCGCTTCGCGCACCGCGTCCGCACGGCGGAATTCAATGAGGTCCGCCACGCCCGCTTTCCGTGCGTTTTCCTGCGCGATGGAGATCGCTTCGGGGTCGATGTCCGTGCCGAGGATGCGGTAGTCGCCGTGATACTCGCGGGCGATCGCCGCCTCGCGCTCCTGCGCGAAGACTTCCTGCGGCACGGTGCGCCACGACTCGGCGGCGAAGCTGCGGTTCAGCCCCGGTGCACGGTTACGGGCGTTGAGCGCCGCCTCGATGACGATGGTGCCGCTGCCGCAGAAGGGGTCCCAGAAATAGTCCCGTCCGCGATAACGCGCGACCTCCACCATTGCCGCCGCCATCGTTTCGTGCAGCGGTGCGGCGTTGCCCACGGCGCGGTAGCCGCGCTTGTGCAGGCTGGCGCCCGAGGTGTCCAGAAAGACCTCGCAGACGTCCTTCATCAGGGAGAAGCGGAGCTGGTAGAGCGCGCCCGTCTCCTGAAACCACGTGATGCCGTATTTCGCGCCGAGCCGATCGACCGCCGCCTTCTTGACGATGGACTGGCAGTCCGGCACGGAGTGAAGCTGACTGTTCAGACTGTAGCCCTTGACGGGGAAGTTTCCGTCCGCGGGGATGTAATCCTCAAGCGGGAGCGCCGTCACGCCCTGATAGAGCTCCTCGACGCTGCGGGCGGTGAAGCGCCCGAGCAGGATCTGCACACGCTCGACAAGGCGCATACAGATATTCGCACGGGCAAGCG
>JAFVWG010000265.1 GCA_017501805.1 Oscillospiraceae bacterium | reverse complement strand
TGTCGCAGTACGCGCTCATCACACGGGCGGTGTCCGCCACGCTCTCGCCCTTGGAGGCGGAGGAGCTTGCCGCCGCGGAGAAGCCGAGGACGCTGCCGCCGAGCTCCAGCATCGCCGCCTCAAAGCTCAGGCGCGTTCTTGTGGACGGCTCGAAGAAGAGGGTTGCCAGCTTCTTGCCGTGGCACATTTCGGAATACTTCCACGGGTTTTCCGTGATATCGCAGGCGGTGCGGATCAGCTCTGCGATCTCCTCGCAGCTGAGGTCAAGAATATCAATTACACTTCTCATTTCGCAGCACCTATCCAGCTTTCATCGGAGGGGTTGTTGCGGAACTTGATCAGACGGGCGACGTCCTCGGGCTTGATATACTTCTCGTCCGCCGCGACCTGCGCGATCACATCGAAGTTCGTGAGCGAGATGTTTTTGACATTCGCCGCCGCGAGACGGTCGAGTCCCTTCTGCATACCGTAGGTGAAGATGGAGACGATGCCGAGCACCTCGGCGCCTGCCTCGCGGAGCACATTGACCACCTCGATCACGCTGCCGCCGGTGGAGATGAGGTCCTCAACGACGACGACCTTCTGTCCCTTTTCGAGGCGTCCCTCGATCTGGTTGCCGCGTCCGTGATCCTTCGCGCCGGAGCGGACATAGCCCATCGGAAGTCCCATAATGTGTCCGCAGATCGCCGCGTGCGCGATGCCTGCGGTCGATGTGCCCATCAGCACCTCAACATCGGGGTAGTTTTTACGGATCAGCTCGACCAGACCGTTTTCCACGTCATTGCGCACCTGCGGCGCGGTCAGCGTGAGACGGTTGTCACAGTAAACAGGGCTCTTGATGCCGCTTGCCCAGGTAAAGGGCTCTTCGGGGCGGAAGAATACCGCCTTGATCGAAAGCAGATCTTTTGCAATAAGCTTTTCCATTCTTGTTATCCTCCTGTTATGTTGCTTCGCAGCGGCTCAGTCGACGAATTCCTTCACGCAGCGCTCGTACGCCGCAACGGGATCCGCCGCCGCCGTGATCGGACGGCCGACAACGATGTAGTCGGAGCCGATCTTCTTCGCTTCCGCGGGGGTCATCACACGCTTCTGGTCACCAACGTCGCCGTCGGCGAAGCGCACGCCCGGCGTAACGGTCAAAAATGCCTTGCCGCAGCGGTTGTGGACCTTTTCCGCTTCCAGCGGGGAGCAGACGACGCCGTCAAGACCCGCGTTCTTCGCGGTCTCGGCGTAGTGCATAACGACCTCGTCGATCGGCTTTTCGATCAGCAGATCGCGCTCCATGCTCTCCTGATCGGTGGAGGTGAGCTGGGTCACCGCGATGAGCAGCGGATGCGTGCCGTCCTCACGGGTCAGTCCCTCCAGCGCGGCCTGCATCATCGCGCCCGTTCCCGCCGCGTGGAGATTCGTGATGTCCACATCGAGGTTACGCAGAACGCTCATCGCCTTCTTGACCGTGTTGGGGATGTCGTGAAGCTTCAGGTCGAGGAAGATCTTATGACCGCGCTTCTTGATCTCGCGGACGATCTCGGGACCTTCCGCGTAGAACAGCTCCATGCCGATCTTCACGAAGGGCTTTCTGCCGGTGAACTTGTCGAGGAAGGCAAAGGTATCTTCCTTGCTCTTAAAATCGCATGCTACAATAACGTCTCTTCCCATTATTTTGTCACTCCTATGATTTCATTCAGATTCCGTATTCCGTAGGCTTCCATCGCGCGGGGCAGGTCTTCGATGATGTCGCGGCAGGCCGTGGGGTTCACGAGGTTTGCCGCTCCCACTTCCACCGCGGTCGCGCCCGCCATCATCATTTCGATAACGTCCTCGGCAGTGGAGACGCCGCCCATACCGACGACGGGGATCTTCACCGCGTTTGCGACCTGATAGACCATTCTCACCGCCACGGGGAAGATGGCGCTTCCCGAGAAGCCGCCCATCTTGTTTGCGATGACGGGTTTTCTTGTTTTCAGATTGATCCGCATACCGAGCAGGGTGTTGATGAGGCTGATGCCGTCCGCCCCCGCTCCCTCGCAGGCCTTTGCGATCTCCGCAATATCCGTGACGTTCGGAGAAAGCTTGATGATGATGGGCTTTTTCGTCACTCTGCGCACCGCCGCAGTGACCTCCGCCGCGGCGTCGGGGTTCGTGCCGAAGCTCATACCGCCGCCGTGCACGTTCGGGCAGCTGATGTTGACCTCCAGCCAGCCGATCTCCCCGACCGCCGAAAGCCGCTCGCAGGTGTAGGCGTAGTCCTCGACCGAGAAGCCGGAAACATTCGCCATCACAGGCTTGTGAAACACCTTAAAAAGCTTCGGAAGCTCCTCGGCGATCACCTTGTCGACGCCGGGGTTCTGCAGTCCCACGGCGTTGATCATTCCCGCCGTGCACTCCGCGATGCGCGGAGTGGGGTTGCCGAAGCGCGGATCGCGCGTCGTTCCCTTGAAGGAGAACGTTCCGAGGCAGTTGATATCGTAAATTTCCGCAAATTCATAGCCAAAGCCGAATGTGCCGCTGGCGGGGATCACGGGATTGTCAAGCTCTATGCCGCAGAGGTTCACACGTAAGCTTCCCATAAGATCTCCTCCTTTTTCAGCACGGGTCCTTCCTTGCAGATGCGCTTGTAGCCCGTGATGGTCTTGCACGAGCAGCCCATACACGCGCCGAAGCCGCAGCCCATTCTTTCTTCAAAGCTGAACTGTGCGCTCGTGGCGGACGCGGCATAGACCGCGCGGAGCATCGGCTCCGGACCGCAGGTGTAGATGTAGGAATAGGAAAGCTCCCGCATCGCATCCGTGACAAAACCGCGGATGCCTTCGCTTCCGTCCGCCGTTGTGACGGTGACCTTCGCGCCGAGGGCTTCAAATTCATTTTTGTAGAAGATCTCGTCCTTCGTGTTGAAGCCGAGGATCACGGAGACTTCTTTGCCCGCCGCGATCAGCTTCTTTGCGAGCAGGTACATCGGCGGAACGCCGACGCCGCCGCCGATGAGCAGCGGCGTCTCGCCCGAAAGCGAGAGGTCGTAGCCGTTGCCGAGTCCCGTGAGGAGGTCGAGCTCCTCGCCCGACTGCAGCTTCGCAAGCTGCTCCGTGCCCTTGCCGACGACCTTGTAGATGATCGTCAGAATATCTCCCTCCACATCGCAGACGGAGATGGGGCGGCGGAGGAATTTGCCCGTGAGCGCGATATTGACGAAGCCGCCGCAGACGCAGTCCGCCGTGTCGCCCGAAAGCTCCATCTTATAGACGGAGGCGTTGAGCGGCTCGTTCGATATGATTTTGAAAATCGACTGTTTCATCCGATCACCTTAAGCATCGATCGTGGAGATCGTGAGCGTTGTCTCTTCCAGAACGTCGAGCAGAACGCGGACAGTGTCGAGCGCCGTGAAGATCGTGACGTTGTTGTCCGTGGCGAGGCGGCGGATCTCCGCGCCGTCGCTCTCCTGCCCGGTCGAGCCGGGATCGCGCGTGTTGATCACATACGCGATGTGTCCCTGACGGATCGCGTCGGGGATCTCCTCCGAGCCGTCGCTGATCTTGGCGAGGATGTGCGTTCTGATGCCGTTTTCCTTGAGGAACTTCGCCGTTCCCTCGGTCGCCTGAATGTTGAAGCCGAGGTTGTAGAAGCGGCGGATGAGCGGAAGCGCCTCTTCCTTGTCCTTGTCCGCGATGGTCGCGAAGACCGTGCCGTAGTTCTGCACGCGCATGCCCGAAGCCTGCAGCGCCTTGTAGAGCGCGCGGTTGAGCTTGTCGTCGTAGCCGATCGCTTCGCCGGTCGACTTCATCTCGGGCGAGAGGTAGGCGTCCAGACCACGGATCTTGTTGAACGAGAAGACGGGCACCTTGACATACCAACGCTTCTTCTCTTCGGGATAGATGTCGAAGATGCCGAGCTCCTTGAGGCTCTTTCCGAGGATGACCTCCGTTGCGATGTCCGCAAGGGAGTAGCCGGTCGCCTTCGAGAGGAAGGGAACGGTTCTGGACGATCTCGGGTTGACCTCGATGATGAAGACGTTTTCTTCCTTGTCCACGATGAACTGGATGTTGTAAAGACCGACGATGCCGATGCCGAGACCGAGCTTCTTCGCGTACTGCAGGATGGTGCCCTTCACCTTGTCGGAGATGGAGAAGGTCGGGTAAACGCTGATGGAGTCGCCGCTGTGGACGCCCGTTCTCTCAACCAGCTCCATAATGCCGGGAACGAAAACGTCGCGTCCGTCGCAGATCGCGTCGATCTCGACCTCCTTGCCCTGGATGTACTTGTCGACAAGCACGGGCTTGTCCTCGTCGATCTCGACCGCCGTGCGGAGGTACTGACGAAGCTGCTCCTCGTTGCTGACGATCTGCATCGCTCTGCCGCCGAGAACGAAGCTCGGACGGACGAGCACGGGGTAGCCGATCTCTCTTGCGGCGGCGACGCCGTCCTCGATCTTCGTGACCGCGCGGCCCTGCGGCTGCGGGATGTTGAGGGACTTCAGGACCTTCTCGAAGCTGTCGCGGTTTTCCGCGCGCTCGATCGCGTCGCAGTCCGTGCCGATGATCTTCACGCCGTGGGCGCGGAGCGGCTCGGCAAGGTTGATGGCGGTCTGTCCGCCGAGCGAGGCGACGACACCCTCGGGCTTTTCAAACTCGATGATGTTCATCACATCCTCCGTCGTCAGCGGCTCGAAGTAGAGCTTGTCGGCGGTGGTGTAGTCGGTGGAGACCGTCTCGGGGTTGTTGTTGATGATGATGGCTTCATAGCCGGATTTTTTGATGGTCGCGACCGCGTGGACGGTGGAGTAGTCAAACTCAACGCCCTGACCGATTCGGATCGGACCCGCGCCGAGCACGACGATCTTCTTCCGATCGCCGAGGCGGCTCTGATTTTCGCCCGTGTAGGAGGAGTAGAAGTAGGGAATGTACGCGCCCACATGGCTGGTGTCGACCATTCTGTAGACCGGGAAGACGTTGTGCTTCTTGCGGAAGTCGAAGACCTCCCGCTCCGTAATGCTCCAAAGCTTCGCGATATACTTGTCGCAGAAGCCGAGCTTCTTCGCCTCGATGAGCGTTTCAACGTCAAATTTGTTGCTCTCGATCTTCTTTTCGGCGTCCGTGATCTGCTTGAACGCCTCCAGGAAGAAGGGGGTGATGCCCGTCACCGCGTGGACCTCGTCGATCGTCGCACCCAGCCAGAACGCCTCCGCGATGGCGAAGAGGTTGTCGTCGTGGAAGACGCTGATGTAGTCGATCAGCGCGTCCTTCTGCATCCCGTCGAACTTCGGATGGTTGAAGTGGTACGCACCGTTTTCGAGGGAGCGCACGCTCTTGAGCAGGCACTCGGAGAGGTTCGAGCCGATGCCCATGATCTCGCCCGTCGCCTTCATCTGCGTTCCGAGCTTGTTGGACGCCTGCGTGAACTTGTCGAACGGGAAGCGCGGGAGCTTCGCAATGATATAATCCAGCACCGGCGGCTTTGCTGCCGTCGCGCCCGCAAGGGGGATCTCGTCAAGCGTCATACCGACCGCGATCTTCGCAGTCACGCGCGCGATGGGGTAGCCGCTCGCCTTCGAGGCCAGCGCGGACGAGCGCGAGACGCGCGGGTTGACCTCGATGAGGTAATACTCGCTCGAGTTCGGGTTGAGCGCGAACTGCACGTTGCAGCCGCCCTCGATCTTCAGCTCGCGGATCAGCTTGATGGCGCTGTCGTTGAGCATTTTTTCATCTTCCTTGGAGAGGGTCATAATGGGAGCGACAACGATGGAGTCGCCCGTGTGAACGCCGACGGGGTCAACATTTTCCATACCGCAGATGGTGATGGCGTTGTCCTCCGCGTCGCGCATGACTTCAAATTCGATCTCCTTGTAGCCCTTGACGCTTTTCTCGATCAGGACCTGATGCACGGGAGAGAGCTTGAAGGCGTTTCTGCCGACCTCCAGAAGCTCCGCCTCGTCATTGGCGAAGCCGCCGCCCGTGCCGCCGAGCGTGAACGCGGGACGGAGCACGACGGGATAGCCGATCTGCTTCGCGGCTTCCTTCGCCTCTTCGAGGGAGTAGGTGATCTGCGAGGGGATCGTCGGCTCGCCGATGGATTCGCAAAGCTCCTTGAACAGCTCGCGGTCCTCGGCGCGCTCAATGCTCTCGCTGGACGTGCCGAGCAGCTGCACATTGCACTCGCGGAGAATGCCCTTCTTCTCAAGCTGCATCGCAAGGTTCAGACCCGTCTGTCCGCCGATGCCGGGCACGATCGCGTCCGGGCGCTCGTAGCGAAGGATCTTCGCGATGTATTCGAGCGTCAGCGGCTCCATATACACCTTGTCCGCGATGGAGGTGTCCGTCATGATCGTCGCGGGGTTGGAGTTGCAGAGGATGACCTCGTACCCCTCTTCCTTCAGCGCGAGGCAGGCCTGTGTGCCCGCGTAGTCAAACTCCGCGGCCTGACCGATCACGATCGGGCCCGAGCCAATGATCAAAATTTTCTTCAGATCCGTTCTTTTTGCCATATCTGCAAACCTCCATCAAGTAGTATATACCGGCTTGCCGTTCTTTACGGTAAGTAAGCATTTTCCATACAGTTCCATTCCCGCGAACGGGGTCGCGCGTCCCTTTGTGAGGAATTCCTCCGGGTCGACCGTAAACGCTGCGTTCAGATCCCAGACCGTGAAGTCCTCGCCCACCGGGATCCCGAAGCGCCGTCGGGGATTTTCGCTCATCAGCTCCACAAGGCGCTTGATCGTGATCTTCCCCGTTTTTACAAAGTAGGTGTACATCGCGGCGAACGCCGTTTCAAGTCCCACCACGCCGAAGGCGCTTTTCTCAAGTCCTTTGGACTTTTCCTCGGCGGAGTGCGGTGCGTGGTCGGTTGCGATCATATCGATCGTGCCGTCGCAGATGCCTTCGACAAGTGCCGCGCGGTCCTTTTCGCCGCGGAGCGGCGGATTCATCTTGAAGCGTCCGTCCTCCTGCAGGTCCTCGTCCGTCAGAATGAGGTAGTGCGGCGCGGTCTCGCAGGTGATGTCCAGTCCGTCCGCTTTCGCCCTTCGGATCAGCTCGACCGACTCCGCCGTTGAGATATGGCAGACGTGGTAGCTGCAGCCGATCTCGCGGATGAGCTCAATGTCGCGTGCGATCTGCTCATACTCGCTTGCGGAGCAGATGCCGCGGTGTCCGCTGCGCTTTGCATAAGCGCCGTCGTGGATATAGCCGCCGTGGAGCAGGTCGTTGACCTCGCAGTGGGCGACGATCACTTTTCCCAGCGCCTTTGCCTTTTCCATCGCGCGGCGCATCATATCGTCATCCTGCACACCGTGTCCGTCGTCGGAGAAGCCCACCGTCAGGGGCGCCATCCCGTCGAGATCGGCAAGCGTTTCGCCCTTCTGCCCGACCGTGATCGAGCCGTAGGGGATCACATCGATCGTGGCGTCGCGCTCGATGATGGCAAGCTGCTCGCGCAGGCTCTCCACGCTGTCGGGAACGGGGTTCAGGTTCGGCATCGTGCACACCGCGGTGTAGCCTCCGCGCGCGGCAGAGGCGCAGCCCGTCGCGATCGTTTCTTTATACGAAAAACCCGGCTCGCGAAAATGCACATGCACATCACAAAAGCCGGGAAACACAACATATTCATCGGAAGAAAAAGCAGGAAACACCGCCTTGGCCTTCTCGGCACAGGAGGCGATGGACGCTTCGGACATATACTTTTGTACGCTCTTCTTCTCCATATTCTCTCCTTATGATATGAAAAAAGCTTGCCGGCATCGGCAAGACGGACTACACGAAAACACATGCAGATCGCTCTGCTGAACAGATATTTTGTCGGATCCCGCCGCCCCCTGCGGGAGCGAAGGATTTATCCCTATATTTATACCACCGCAAGCGTTTCGTGTCAATCAATTTCGCGCTTATTTTTGCGTTTTTTCTCCGTCCCGTTTTCTCTCTTTCATTCGTTTTGTGTTATATGATAAATGCAATGTTTGGTATTTGAAGATAAAACACGGCGAATATATGATAAATACAGAGAATTCTTACGAAAGGGTGGCTTTCGTGAAACGTATTGCGATCTTTCAGCTCGGTTATGAGACCAACACCTTTATTGCCGGTCGGGCACAGCTTGCGGATATCGGATCGGGAGGCTGGATCCCCGGCTCCGAAATCGCAGAACTGTTCGCGGGAAAACGGGCGGGACTCAGCGGCATTCTGGCGGCGATTTCGGAGCGCCGTGCCGCAGCGGTGCCTCTGGATTCGATCAGCCGCGGCGGCGCCTATCTTGCGGGACCTGTTATGAGCCGCGAATGTGTCGAGGAGGCGATGGACCACATCTGCGCGGAACTGACGGCGCGGGCGGATGAATACGATGCCGTATGCGCCGCAATGCACGGCGCGGGCTGCGCCGACGGCTACGACGATGCGGACAGCTATTTCCTGCGCCGTATGCGCGAGGTCGTGGGCGACAAGCCCATTATGGCCTGTCTGGATCTTCACGGCAACATCACCGATGAGATGGTGTCGCTCGCAGACGGTCTGTTCGGGATCAAGACCAATCCCCACGTGGATTTCTATGATGCGGGTTATACGGCGGCGGCAGCGCTCCTCGATACGCTGGAGGGGAAGAAGACCCCGAAAATGGCGCTTCGGCGGCTTCCGCTCCTTGTCCCGATCGCCTGCGGCTCGACCCTTGACGGCGCGGGAAGGGAGGTCAAAGAATACGTTGCCGACTATGTCCGGCAGCACGGGCTGATCGACGCCACCTTCTTCCACGCCTTTGCCGCCACGGATTCCGTGCACACGAGCGCCTCCGTTCTGGTCGTTGCCGACGGCTATGTTCCGGAGAAGGAAGCGCAGGAGATCGCCCTCCACATCTGGAATATGCGGGAAAAGTTTTCCCAGCCGAACTATTCCGCCTCCGAAGCCATTGACGCCGCGCTCGCGGCGGTGAAGGACGGCTATGTTGTCATCAACGAGGGCGCGGACAACCCGGGCGCCGGCTGTCCCGGTGACGGAACGCATCTGCTGCGGGAGATGATCCGCCGCGACCTGCCCCGCTGCATTATGGGACCTGTTCTGGATCCCGCCGCGGCAGCGGAGTGCCATCGGCATCGGGTGGGGGACAGATTCCGTCTGGAGGTGGGCGGACACACCCTGCCCATCTACGGCGAGCCTCTGCAGGCAGAGGTCGAGCTGCTGGCGCTTTCCGACGGAGAGTTTACCTGTGTTTCTCCCGTTCATCGGGGGGCGCAGATGCACTACGGTCCTTCCGCCCGTCTGCGGTGCGGCAAGGTGGAGTTTATCGTCGTCACCAATCGCTTCCAGGTATACGATGACCGCCCCTATCTGATGACAGGAGCGGACATGAAGGATTATTCCATTGTCGGGCTGAAGTCCAGCAACCACTTCCGCGCCTACTTCAGGGAGATCGCCGATGCGATCATCGGAGCGGATACTCCCGGTATGTTCCCCGGCGATCTGCGAAAGCTGAATCACCAAAAGGTGATACGCCCCATTTTCCCGCTGGACAAGGACACGGTGTACACCGGGCAGTGGCCCTGATCACAGCAGCTGTGTGTCTCCCCGACCGTCGTCGATGCGATTGCTGATATGCCCGTACTGCGAAAGAAGGCGGATGAAGCAGTCCGTGTAGGCAGGGGTTTTCTGCCCCTTGCGCTGCAGGGCGACCAGCTTCCAGTTGTCGTGGTCCAGCTCCTTCAGGCGGAAGAAGGTCACCTTGCTCAGGATGCTTTGGGGCAGCTCACTCAGCCCGCCCGCAGGAACAAAGCCCGCGCCCAGTCCCGCCGCCGCCATCGACAGCACGGTGAAGATGTTCTGCGTGTTGAACAGGACTTTCGGCGTGAAATCCGCGCGGCAAAACAGATCCGAAACGATCTTTCCCAGCTTCTGTCCCGGATGCGGCATAATGAAGGAATACTCCGAAAAGTCCGCGATGGTCCCCTCGGGAATATGGACGCTGCCGTTCTGCTTCGCGTCGGGGGACGCTTCGCCTCCTGGAACGGCAAGCAGGACGCGCTCGGAAAACAGTTCCCGACAGTGCAGCGCGCTGTTGCTGACAGGCAGATGAACGATGCCGAGGTCGATCTGCTGATCTGCCACGGCGCATTCGATTTGTTCACCCCGCCCTTCGAACAGCTCCAGTGCAACGGCGGGATATCGCGCACCGAACTCCTTGAGCACGCGGGGCAGATAGCATTGCCCGCAATAGGCGGGAATGCCCAGACGCAGCGTGCCGCGCTCCATACGGCCGATCTCCGCGATCTGCGCGAGCATTTCCTCCTCAAGGGCATTCTGCTCCATAACATACTGCAGATAACGGCGGCCTGCGTCGTTCAGCCGCATCGGGCTCACGCTGCGGTCAAACAGCGGCGCGCCAAGCTGCCGCTCCAGCCGCTGGACATATTTGGTCAAAGACGGCTGAGATACGTACAGCACCTCAGCGGCGCGGTTCAGATTACCCTCTTTCGCAATGGTCAGAAAATAGCGGTCCGTCTTGCTCAGCACAGCATATTCCTCCGTTTATGATATTCCATTTAATGCATCTGTTTAATGATAGAATATGTATTTGCCTTCAGTCAATAGCCAATTTATAATTTTTCGCATAGTTCTTTCGGAACATTATGTTATATGACACATCCCTTTGTGATGTGCGCGGCACACCGTGCCGCAGGAAAGGAGTACGACCCGATGAAACATATCGGCTGCAAGATCGTGCGGGATTTCCCACGCCCCGATCCTGCTCTGGTTGAGCGCTTCCGCAATCTGCCCGTGGCAAATATCGACGACTGTATGGAGCGGACCGCCGCCGTTGATCCGGCGATCAAGCCCCTGAACAACGCAAAGCTTCTCGGTCCGGCGTTTACCATCAAGGTTCCCGAGGGGGATAACCTGATGTTCCACAAGGCAATGGATATGGCAACCCCCGGCGATGTTATTGTCATTGACGCAGGCGGCGATGACAAGCGGGCCATCTTTGGCGCACTGATGATCAACTACTGCAAGGTGCGCGGTCTCGCCGGCGTGATCGTGGACGGTTCGATCCGCGATGCCGAAGAACTGTCCGAGATGGATTTCCCCGTTTATGCCCGTGGCATAACGCCCAACGGTCCTTACAAAAACGGTCCGGGTGAAATCAACACGCCCATCGCGTTCGGCGGCAAAGTGGTCTGTCCCGGTGATATCATCGTCGGCGACCGCGACGGCATCGTCGTCATCAAGCCCGAGGACGCGGAGCTTCTTGCGGAGAAGGCGGAGGGCGTTCTGGCGATGGAGAACGGGATCCTGAAAAAGATTCTGGAAGAAGGCTCCTATGTCCGCAATTGGGTTGATGAAAAGCTGGAGTCCATCCACTGCGAAATTGTGTAAAACACAGGGAAAAGGAGCTATTTTATGCGTTACGATGCGAAAAAAGTGCAGGATTACTGCGCTAAAGTAATGTGCGCCGCAGGACTGGCGGAGGAGGCGGCCGAGGTCTTTGCCGAGGCGCTTGTCTATGCCGACCTGCGCGGCATCGGCTCCCACGGAGTCACACGGCTGAGCGTCTATTCCAAGCGCGTTGCCTCCGGCGTCATTCGCGGGGACGCGCAGCCGGAAATTCTGAGCGATTGCGGTGCTGCGATCGCAGTCGATGCCAAGGACAGTATCGGCGCCTATGTGGCGCGCAAGACGGTCGACTGGTGTATGGAACGGGCGGCACGGCTCGGCTGCTGCTGCGCCACAGTGAAAAACGCCACACACTTCGGAAGCGGTGCGTTTTTCACCGAGTATGCGGCGAAACAAAATATGATCTGCTTCGTGATCAGCAACTCCGAAGCCGCGGTGGTACCCACCGGCGGTGCACAGCCGATGCTGGGAACGAATCCCCTGTCCCTCTCCATTCCGGCACAGAAGCACGAGCCCTATGTTTTGGATATGGCCACCAGCGTGGTGGCGCGCGGCAAGGTGGTGCTGGCGCAGAAGGAAGGACGCAGCATCCCCGACAACTGGGGCGTGGATAAGTACGGCGTTCCCAGCACGGATCCCGCCGCCATTCTGGACGGCGGTGCGATGCTTCCCTTCGGCGGTCCGAAGGGCTATGCGATCAGTCTGATGATCGACCTTATGTGCAGCAGCCTGACCGGAGCGCTCAACTGCCGCGAGACCCCCGGTTTCTGGAACGATTTTGAACATCCGCAGAATATCGGCTATTTCATCTGCGTGATCGACCCCTCCAAATTTATGGCGGCGGACACGTTCCTCCGTCGGGTGGACGATGTGCTGGACGAGTTCAAGGCCTGCCCCACCGCCCCCGGCGTAAAAGAGGTTATGATCCCCGGCGAGATCGAGGCAAACAAATACAAAGCCGGTCTTGCGGACGGCATTGAGCTGTCCGACGTCGTGGTGCGCGATATGATCGAAACCGGCAAGCGCTACGGCGTTGCCGCAGATTTCCTGTAAAAAACGAACGAAAGGACGCAGTCATAATGGTTCCACAGGCAAAGGTCCTGCCGCATGTGCCGTACAGGCAGGCGCTGAAGAACTTTTTGGAAGGGAACGCCGCATATTACAGGCAGCCCTCCATTCACTATCTGGAGCCGTTTCGGATCTTCGGAAACCTCTACTATGTGGGTGACAAACGGGTCTGCTGCCATCTGGTCGACACCGGCGCGGGGCTGATCCTCTTTGACAGCGGTTATCCGCAGGCAACGCATATGCTCATCGACAGCATCTGGAGACTTGGCTTCGATCCGGCAGACATCCGTTATATCATCCACTCTCACGGTCATTTTGACCACTTCGGCGGCAGCAACGAGATGAAGGCCATTTACGGCTGCGAGCTGCTGATGAGCGAGGCGGATACGGCGTCTCTTCGGGAGGATCCGCGGCGCGCGCTGATCGGATGGGGTCCGAAGCCCAACGATGCGATCGCCTGGCCCGATCGCGAGCTGCGGGACGGAGAAATCCTTGAGCTCGGCAACACCAAAATCAAGTGCGTACTGACTCCCGGCCACACAGTCGGTGTGATGACCTTTTTCTTTGATGTAACGGACGGCGAGACCGTGCACCGCGTCGGCTATATGGGCGGTGCCGGCTTCTTCACGATTTACAGGGAACACTGTCGGGATTTCGGTCTGCCTGAGAATCTCTGCCTCCGTCTGGGGCAGTCCATTCAAAAGGTTTGGGACGAGCCGGTGGATATCACGCTCGGCAACCACCCGAGTCAGAATTGCACACTGGAAAAACGTCGATGGATGCTGGAGCACCCGGGCGAGAATCCCTTTGTCGACCCCAACGGGTGGCACGCCTTCCTTCGGGCGTTGGAGGAAAAGCGCCGGGAGTTTGAAACCCTTGGCTATTGACAATATGCAAAAAAGAGCCCGAAAAATCGGGCTCTTTTTTATATGGCACAAACTTCCGCATCGACAAACGCGGAAAAACGCGCTAAAATATAAAAAGAGGCGGTCGGATCAGCATCGAGGATCACATCGCCGTAAGCACAAAGTTGTTTGAGCATTAAAACAGGAGGACGCACACAATGGAAAAGAATCAAAAAGCCATGTGGCTCATTTTGGGCGTGAGCGTGACGGGGCTGTTCGCAGGACTCCTTGCCGCCGTGCATTGGATCCCCGAAGGGCCGTGGCTGCTTGCCGCGATCATCGGCATCTGCATCGTCTTTCTGATCCCCTGCTTCTATGCGCTCCGGCTGGAGGTCTCCACAGGCGCGTACCGATGCAAAACCTGCGGTCACGAGATCGTTCCGACCTACCGCGAGGCGCTTTGCGCGCCGCACTGCGGAACGACGCGATATCTGAAATGCCCCGTCTGCGGCAAACGCACCTGGTGCAAAAAAATCTGGACGAAATAATCCTTGGCACATTCTGCCGGATCGGAGGACCGTATGAAGCTCACATTTATCGGCGCGGCGCACGAAGTCACGGGCTCCTGCACGCTGCTGGAGGCAAACGGAAAGCACATCCTGATCGACTGCGGTATGGAGCAGGGACGCGATACCTACGAAAACTGCGAACTGCCGATCATCCCGTCCGACATTGACGCGATCTGCCTCACCCACGCGCATATCGACCATTCGGGACTGATCCCCGCGATGGTCGCGAAGGGTTTTTCGGGACACGTCTTCTGCACGGAAGCAACGCACAAGCTGTGCCATATTATGCTGCAGGATTCCGCGCATATCCAGGAGCAGGAGGCGGAGTGGCGGAACAGAAAGGGCGAGCGCTCCGGCGCGGAGCCGTACGTTCCGATCTATACCGTTGCGGACGCGCTCAAGGCGCTCACGCTGTTTGAGGGTCACAGCTACAACGAGCCGGTCGAGATCGAAGAGGGCATCACTGTCCGCTTCATCGACGCGGGACACCTGCTCGGCTCGGCAAGCATCCATTTCACGCTTCGGGAGGGCGAAGAGACGCGCACCGTGCTTTTCTCGGGCGACCTCGGCAATATCGACCGTCCGCTGATCCGCGATCCGCAGAAGCCGCCGTACGCGGACTATGTTGTGATCGAATCGACCTACGGTGACAGACTCCACGGCGAGCGTCCCGATTATATCGCACAGCTCACCGGCATCCTGCAGGAGACCTTCGCCAAGGGCGGCAATCTGATCATCCCCTCTTTTGCGATCGGAAGAACGCAGGAGCTTCTGTACCTCTTCCGCACCATCCGCGAGCAGAAACTTCTGCGCGGCTTCGAGAATTTCCCCGTCTATGTGGACTCGCCCCTCGCGGTCGAGGCGACCAAAATATATCAGGAGGATCTGACGGACTACTACGACGAGGAAACGCTTGCGCTCATCGAGCGGGGCGTCGATCCGATCTCCTTCCCGGGTCTGCGGCTGAGCATCAGCTCCGATGAATCGAAGGCCATCAACTTCGATCTCACACCCAAGGTCATCCTTTCCGCGTCGGGTATGTGCGAGGCAGGCAGAGTCCGCCACCATCTGAAGCACAACCTGTGGAGAGAAAACTGCACCGTCCTCTTCGTCGGCTATCAGTCCGAGGGCACGCTGGGCAGAAAGCTCCTCAACGGCGCGTCGTCGGTCAACCTCTTCGGCGAAGAAATTCAGGTCAATGCACGGATCGAATCCATCGTCGGCATCAGCGGACACGCGGACAGAGATATGCTCCTCGACTGGCTGGGAAGTATGGAAAAATCACCCGTGAAGGTCTTCGTCAACCACGGCGATGACATTGTCTGCGACAGCTTTTCGCAGACGATCCACAACAAACTGGGCTTCTCCGCCACCGCTCCGTTCAGCGGCGATGAATATGACCTGCTCAGCGGCGAATGTACCGCGAGAGGAAAAATCGTCAAGCTCACCAAGGTCTCCGAGGGCCGCCGCAGAGCGAATCTTGCCTACGACCGCCTGATCGCAGCGTGGCAGCGGCTGAAAACGGTCATCGAGCTGAGCCGAGGCCTCTCCAACAAGGAGCTTGCCAAATTCACAAGCCAGCTCAACGACCTGTGCGACAAATACGCCCGAAAATCCAAGTGAAAACAAAAAACCGACTTGCCCCGGCAAGTCGGTTTTTCTGTGTCTTATTTCAGCTTCAGTCCGTCGCTGAACGCCTGTCCGACGCTCTCTCCGAGCGTTCTGTAGCTGTGGTGGATCGGGTCGTAGGTGATGGGACGGAACTTCGCAAGGTCAACCTTTCCGTCCGCACCGAGGATGCGCTCATCAGCGCAGACCGGCGTGATGTTCATCTTCTCGGTGGCCTTCTTCGGCATCATCAGCGAAACCGGTGCGTTCGCCCCCTTCGTTAACCGCATCATCAAGGCTACCCCGTCCGTGTGATGGTCGGCACCTTCTTCCTGTTCACGGGTCTTCTGGATCCGGACATCGGCGCATGGCAGAAGTACTGCCTGAAGTACTTCATTCTGGTCACCGTTCTGATGACTGCCTTCGCCTGTG
>JAFVWG010000035.1 GCA_017501805.1 Oscillospiraceae bacterium | reverse complement strand
GTAGTAGAGCGTGCCGATCGTGACATTCTTCACGCCCAGATTTCTGAGAGACTGCCACAGGTATGCGACCGTGCAGTCGTTTCCGTAGCTGTGTCCGATGACAAAAAGCTTGATCGTCTCGGGAACTTCCAGCGGCATCGTGCGGGGGTCGCCCTTTGCCTTGTCGGCGTTCGCCTCCTGCTGGAACTTGGCGTTGAACGCCATCTGCGCCGCCTTCTGCCGCTCCATGGAGCCGGTCGTCACCTTGTCACCCAGATTGTAGAGCAGGATGGTCTTCTCGGCAGCCGCCTGCACATTCTGCAGCCAGTCCGCACCCGTGAAGGTCTCACCGTCCGTGCCGATGGCAACGAGCAGCATCTTCGCAAAGGCAGCGGAGGAGAGCTTTCCGTCGGGATCGAATTTTCCGTCGCCAACGCCCGCAACAATGCCCTTTTCCACGCAGTAAGCAACGAACTTTGCTGCCCAATGGGTCGCCGGGACATCCGCAAAACCGGTTTCGGTTTTCGTAAGGGCATTCGCCTTTTCCGCGCCTTCGAGCATCACGCAGATGATCTTCGCCGCCTGCGCGCGGGTCAGGGTCTTCTTCGGACCAAAGGAGCCGTCCTCAAAGCCGTTGATGATGCCCTGCTCGGACATTGCGGCAACAGCTCTGATATGCTCTTCGGCAATAAAGCCTTCGTCCTTGAACGCCGCACCCGCGAAGGGCAGCGCACTCAGGAGCAGGACCGCTGCAAGAAACAGTGTAAGCAGTTTTTTCATTGTGCAACACTCCTTATTGTTTCTATGATCACGGAGATCTCGTTGTTGATCTTCCTTGTCAGTGTAGCATATGCCTGTGGCAGGTCGATTGCATTTTGTACATTTTTCTTTGCATTTTGTAAAAATAACCGCACCCGGCAAAGCACCGCGCCCGCAGGGGCGATTACCAATCGCCCGCCGAAAGCGTATCTGATCGTTCCGCTCCGCGGAACACCGCAATTGTGCATTTTGCATTCTGCATTGTGCATGAAAAAACGACCCGCTCCCCAAAGAGGAACGGGTCGTTTGAACACAGATCGGTTTACAGCGACTTCGCGATGGCTCTCGCGGCAACCACGCCCGAGACGCCCGCCTGCGCCAGACCGCGGGTGACGCCCGCTCCGTCTCCGATGGCATAAAGCCCGGGGAGCTTCGTCTCCAGCGTGTCGCTCAGCTCCAGCCGCGCGGAGTAGAACTTGACCTCCACGCCGTAGAGCAGCGTGTCGTAGTTCGCCGTGCCGGGAGCGATCTTGTCCAGCGCGTAGATCATCTCGATGATGTTGTCCATATGCCGCTTCGGCAGGACAAGGCTCAGATCGCCCGGGGTCGCGTGCAGCGTCGGACGCACGAAGGACTGGCTCAGCCGATGCTCGTTTGTGCGCGATCCGCGCGTCAGATCGCCGAATCGCTGCACGATCACGCCGCCGCCGAGCATATTGGACAGCGCCGCAATGTGCTTGCCGTACTGATACGGCTGCTTGAACGGCTCCGTAAAGCGGTTGGAGACCAGAAGTGCAAAGTTGGTGTTTTCGCTGCGGAGCGCGGGGTCGGCGTAGCTGTGACCGTTCACGGTGATGAGTCCGTCCACGTTCTCCGCGACCACGTGTCCGTAGGGGTTCATGCAGAAGGTGCGCACCTTGTCGCCGTACTGCTTGGTGCGATAGATGAGCTTGGACTCGTAGACCACATCGGTGATGTGCGAGAAGACCTTCGCGGGCAGCTCAACGCGCACGCCGAGGTCGACCTGGTTGTTGGACATTTTCAGATCCAGCTCGCGGCAGCGATCGGCAAACCATTCCGCGCCGCAGCGTCCCGGCGCCGCGATGCAGAAGCGGCAGCGCACGTCCGTTCCGTCCGAAAGCTCCAGACGGTAGCCGCCCTCTTCGGGAATGATGCGCGTCACCGCCGTGCGGAAGCGAAAATCGCAGGTCTCCTTCAGCGATTCGTAAAGGTTGGTCAGCACCTTCAGATTGCGCTCCGTGCCGAGGTGCTTGCAGCGCGCCTGCAGCAGATGCAGGTCATGCCCCAGCGCGCGGCGCTCCAGCTCGCGCGCGGCCTCGCTTTCGGTGGAGTAGCGTTCCTTCGGCGCGCCGAAGCTGACGTTCACGCTGTCGACATAGTCGATCAGCTCCAGAAGCGTCTTGTTGTCCAGATAATCGCCGAGCCAGCCGCCGAATTCGGTGGTGAAGTTATACTTTCCGTCCGAGAATGCGCCCGCGCCGCCGAAGCCGGACATGATCGAGCAGGGATTGCAGGAAACGCAGCTCTTGACCTTTCCCGCCACGATGGGGCACACGCGCGAATAGATGTCCGCGCCCATTTCCAGCACAAGGATCCTGCAGCCGGGGTTCAGACGGCGGAGCTCATAGCTTGCAAAGATACCGGCAGGACCGGCTCCGATGATCGCAATATCGTATGTCATAACAGTTCCCATCCTTTCACTCTCTAAGGAACAATATAATATGTACCGCCAAGCTGCAGACAGCGGCATTCGCCGCCCTCCGTCACGCTGTCGACGCCGCAGAGCACGGCGGGGTACTGTCCGTCTCCGACAAAGACGCGCAGGGGCTCAGCGGATAAGACCGTGCCGCGGTGGTAGTTGTACGCAAGCACCGCGTCCAGAACGCCGTTTCCGTCCCGGTCGATCCCGGTGATGACGCAGTCTTCCTCCAGACGAATCAGAAAATCCTGTGAGTCCCGATTGCCGTCCAGATAATATTCCGTCTCGGCATTGACCGAGATGTTCGCATAGCGGAGGATCGAGGCGTAGGCCTCCGAGCCGTTCACGGAGAAGATCTCCTCCGTGGGCACGATGGCGGGGATGCCGAGCACGTTGTAGAACACATCGTTGCCGACGACCGTGCGGGTCGCCGTCAGTTCCGCCGTTCTGCCCAGCGCGGAATAGCCCGTGGAAACAGGGAAGGGCGCGTGCCCCTGCAGGACCGTCTGCCCGCGTTCCAGACAGGCGTCCTCCCGCGTCAGATCGGCATATTCATTGCCTGTCACCACGCCGGTGAATTTAATGACGCGGAAGCGGTGCTCCATATAGGTGATGGGGTTGAGCAGCGCGTCCGTCGCGTAGACCGGCTCGCCGCTTTTCGCTTTTCCGATCACGGCGGGGCACTGGATCGCGTTGTAGATCATCCGGCAGACGTTGTCCCGCGAGATGATCGCGGCGGGGTCTGTTTCGATCCCCGTGTAGATGCCGAGACGGTTCGCGTCCCGATCAACGGCAGCCGCCCAGTCCTTTCCGGTGTACTGCCGTCCGTCAAAGCCCACGCAGGCAAGCAGGATCTTCGCAAGCTCCCTGCCGGTGAGAAAGCCGTCCGGGCGGAACCTCCCGCCCTCACCGCTGACAATGCCCTTTTCCGTGCAGTAGTCAATGTGCGGCGCTGCCCAGTGTGCTTCCGGCACGTCCTCGTAGGGCGCGTGCTGCATGGGCGTGGGCGCCTCCTCGCAGATCATCGCCGCAAGCTTGGCGGCTTCGCCCCTGCGCACATTGAGCCCCGGACGGAATGATCCGTCGGGGTAGCCGTTGACCAGTCCCAGATCCGACAAAAAGGCGACCGCAGCACGGTTTTGGATCTGCGCGTCGTCCGTAAATCCCGCCGCAGCGGAAACCGTGACGAGCACGGTCAGCGCCAATGCGCAAAATACGCGAAATAAAAGCTTCACAGTCTCCGCTCCTTTCGGTGAAATACAGAATTCCTCGAGTATAGTTTAGAGCCCCTGTCCCGTAAATGCAAGCGAAACGGGGCAAATGTAACCAAACTGTAAATTTACGCCTGCCAGCGGATCGGCGCTTCGCCGTGCGCTTCGAGAAACGCATTGATCTGCGAGAACGGACGGCTTCCGAAAAAGCCGCGGTAGGCGGAAAGCGGGCTCGGATGCGGTGCGGAAAGCACCAGTCGGGGGTAGGGCGACGCGGCGGCGACCGCCGCCTTTTTCTGCGCCTGTGCGCCCCAGAGAACAAACGCGATCGGCTGCGGAAGGTCTCCGAGCGACGCAGCAACACGGTCGGTAAATTCCTGCCAGCCGAAGTTCGCGTGGCTGTTCGCCGCACCCGCATTCACGGTCAGCACCGCATTCAGCAGCAGAACGCCCTGCTTCGCCCAGCCGCTCAGATCGCCGCCCGCGGGCGGCTGGGCGCCAACATCCTCCCGCAGCTCCCGAAAGATGTTCCGCAGGGAGGGCGGCAGCGGAACGCCGTCGCCGACGGAGAAGGCAAGTCCGTTTGCCTGTCCTTCCTCGTGATAGGGATCCTGTCCCAGGATCACAACGCGCACCGCCTCCGGCGGCGTGAGGGAAAACGCGGAAAACACCCGTTCGCGCGGCGGATAGACCGTCCCGGCGGCATACGCTTCTGCCACTTTTTTCTGCAGTTCGCTGTCTCCCGCGAAGGGATCGGGCACCAGTCTTGCCCACGCAGTCGGAAATCCGATCTCCATATCTTCCGCCCCCCTTTTTTCTTCTATTATACGGGATCGCCGGATAGCTGACAAGCAAAAAACATAAGATGCACCGAGGTGATCCTATGCCGATCCATATCGTCGCCCCGGGCGACACGCTGTTTTCGGTCGCCGCGCGCTTCGACGTGCCGCATTTGCTGCTTGCGGCGTGGAACGGACTGCGCCCGCCCTATCGGCTCGCAGTCGGACAGTCGCTCGGCGTGTTCACGCCGAGTCGGCTCTATACCGTGCGCGAAGGCGACACGCTGTTTTCGATCTCCCGAAATCTCCGCATCCCGATCCTCACGCTTCTGCAGCGCAATCCGCAGCTCGGCGGCAGGGCGCAGCTCTTTCCCGGGCAGACGCTCGTGCTTTCCTTTGCGGAGGAAGGAACGCGCCCCGCCGTGCTGAGCGGCTACGCCTACCCCTTTGCGGACGAGGGAACACTTTCGCAGATCCTGCCCTATGCGTCCGATCTGATCCCCTTCACCTACGGGATCGGTGAGGACGGTCTGCTCGTCCCGCCGGACGACGAGCGGCTTCTGCGGCTTGCACGGCAGTACGGCGCAAGACCCGTTCTGCATCTGTCCACGCTGACGGAGCGCGGAAGCTTTTCCACGGAGCGTGCGGCGGCTCTGCTCCAAAATCCGTCGGCGTGGATGCCGCTCGCGGACGCGATCGTGCGGACGATGACGGAAAAGGGCTACGAGGGACTGGACGTGGACTTTGAGTTTCTCGGCGCGGAGAACGCCGCGGCGTATGCCGAGTTCGCCGCAATGCTGCGAGAGCGGGTGAACGCCCTCGGCTATGAGCTGACCGTCGCCCTCGCGCCCAAGACCTCGGACACACAGCGCGGTGTCCTCTATGAGGGGCACGACTATGCCGCGCTCGGCGCGGCGGCGGACGCCGTGCTGCTGATGACCTATGAGTGGGGCTATACCTATGGGCCGCCGCTCGCCGTCGCACCGCTGCCCTCCGTCCGGCGGGTGCTGGACTACGCCGTCACACGCATCGAGCCGTCGAAGATCCTTCTCGGTTTTCCCAACTACGGCTACGACTGGGCGCTGCCCTACGAGGCGGGCACCACGCGGGCGCAGTCCATCTCCAACGTCTACGCCGCCGAACTGGCGGCGGAGGTCGGTGCGGAGATCCGATATGACGAAAGCGCGCAGGCGCCCTTCTTCACCTACACGGCGCAGGGCGTGACGCACGAGGTCTGGTTTGAAGATGCGCGGAGCTGCAGTGCAAAATTTGCCCTCGTGCCGGAGTACGGCTTCCGCGGCGTGGGCTACTGGAACTTTATGCGCCCCTTCCCGGTCTCGTTCCTGCTCCTCGCAGAGCGCTTCGCCCTCATGAAACGCTGATGCTTCTTTCCGTAGGGGCGATTACCGATCGTCCGCCTGCCGAAGGCAAAAGCCTTCCCCTTGAGGGGAAGGTGTCGCCGCAGGCGACGGATGAGGGGGAATCCGTGCCGCAAGGCACACCGCTTTGCGGAACTCCGCAATTTCTCATTCCCCATTCCAAAACCAAAAAGCGGGAGGTCTTCCGACCTCCCGCTTTTTTCACGGCTTGCAGTTCCCGCAGGGCTCGTACCCCTGCGCGATCATTCCGTCCCTTGTCCCGGTGTAATAGTGCTTGTTCTTTTCCTTCATCTTTCCGACACTGCCGCACGAGGCGTAGTGGAATTTTTTGGTATTCCTGTTTCCGACATAATCCGTCGCGCCGGAGGGAACTTCTGCCGGCGGAGCGGGCGCCGTGGGCTTGACCTGCGGTTTGCTCTGCGGCTTCAGCGTGTCCGCATCGGGATTCTTCGAGACGGAGAAGGATACCGTGCTCCCGTCGCTTGTGCAGACGATCGTTCCCTGCAGATCCGTCCTGTAGACCTTCACATCCGCATCGCGCAGACGGCTGAGCGTGTCCTCCGTGGGATGCCCGTAGCTGTTTCCCGCGCCAACGGAAATGACCGCATACTTCGGCGCCACGGTTCGGAGGAACAGATACTCCGCAGAGCTTTTGCTTCCGTGATGCCCGACCTTCAGCACCGTGCTGTCAAGCGGATAGCCCGCGTTCAGCACAGCCTGCTCCGCTTCCCGCTCCGCGTCCCCGGTGAACAGGAAGGACGTCTCTCCGTATACGATCCGCAGAATGATCGAGCTGTTGTTGTGATCCTCGGCGCTTCCGTTCACGCCGACGATCTGCACGGAGGCGCTGCCGAGCGAAAACGTTTCCCCGACCTGCGGAACGGTGATGCTCTTCCCTTGCTTTCCGAGGTATTTGACAAAATCGCGGAACGCCTCGCTGTCGAAGTCGCTCACGGAGCAATACGCCGTCCCAACGGCGGCATAGTTGAGCGCGCCCGCGAGACCGCCGACGTGATCCTCATGTGCGTGTGTGGCTACGATATAATCCAGATGTGAAACATCGTGGCTTTTCAGATATGCATAGATCAGGCTGCTGTCCTTGCTGTTTCCGCCGTCGATCAGCATTGCGCTGCCGTCGCAGAGCACCAGCGCGGCATCCGCCTGCCCCACATCAAGAAAATGGATCGCAAACGAAGACGGCGCGGGTGCCTCTTCCGCAGGCTGCTCCGGCTTTTCCTCGGGCTGCTCCGATTCGTCCGCGAGCTCCGCCTGTCCGGGCGCGGCTGTCTCCGCCCCGGGACCTTCTTCCGTCTTCGGCGCGGGCGCTTCGGGCATTTTCTCCGATGCCTCCACGGATAGCTTGGGCGTCTCCGTCTCCCGCGGCAGCTCGGACCGCTCTTCTGCCGAGGGGCTGTCCACCGCTTCGCTTATGTCGGTCTGCGGAATTTCGATTGCGGTCTTGTCCGAAGGCGCTGCTTCGTGATCGGGACTGTTTCCCCACACGCCGAGGATCAAGATGCCAACCAATATCCATAACAGCACTTTTTTCATAGTACGTTACCTATCCCTTTTTGGAATTCACAAAACTCTCAGAAGCCCCAAAACCAGCAAATGCACAGGATAAAATGCATAATACGTATATTGCAGCGCCTTTCCGCGGAGACCCTGCTTTCCCCTGTACAGCCAAATCGGGATCAGCGCAAGGACCGCAAAGCCCTGCCGCGCGACAAAAAGCGTTTGCCCGAACACGGAGATCGTATACGTCAGGCCGCCGAGCAGCTCGAAGTTGATGTACCCCAGACACAGCAGCTGCCCAAGCCGACGCCCCCACGAAGTTCCTCTGAACACATAGAACACGAGCACCGTCAGTACGCCGCCGCTCTGATAGTCGGCAAAGGTGAGCGTCCCGCCGATATATGCGGCGCCAACCACGGCGGCTCCGACCAGCAGCCGCACCGGGAGCGCCTTTCCTTTTACGCTCTCGTTCCAGTGGATCAGTCCGATCGCAAGCAGGAAGGTCCACAAAACATTCTGGTACATCGGAAAAAACACACTGCCGCCCACCATCAAATTGAACGGGATCTCGGACAGAACGGCAGCCAGCAGCAGCCTGCCCACATATTTCTTTAAGTTTTTTGTGTGGAAGTATCCCTCCACGATCAAAAACGCGTAGATCGGGAACGCCAGCCGTCCGACGCAGTTCATCCAGTCGTTCCCCGGCACGACCGTTGCCCACAGATGGTCGCACAGCATAAACAGCATCGCCATCACGTGCAGGGAAAACGACGTCGTTTCGATTTTCCGCTTGTTTTCTTGCAACGCAGAGCCCTCCCCCATGAACGATCGTACTGCTTTTTCGTTATTTTACCAAACCTTCCCCACAGAAACAAGAAAAATCGAAAATTCCCGCCCGCGCTTGCCTCCCCCTTAATTTCTCATTTCTCATTCTGTTCCGATGTGGGCATTGCAATTTGAAACAGCCGTGCTACAATGAGAATAACTCACGATGCGGAGGGGTCGCAATGCAATACACTGCCGATATGCTTTTGACGAACGGGCGCTTCCTCACGATGGAAGACGCCAACCCCACGGCCGAAGCCGTGGCAATCCGTGCAGGACAGATCCTCTTCGTCGGTACGGATGCGGAAGCGCGGAAGTATGCGGACGAAAACACCGAGGTGATCGATCTTGGCGGACGCGTCGCTTCCCCCGCTTTTCTCGAATGCCATACGCATCCGACCCACCTTGCCGCCGTGCTGACAAAGCTGAACTGCCGCGGAGAGAACACCGCATCGCTCGACGCGCTGCTTGCCTGCATCCGCGAGCGCGCGGCAAAGACCCCGAAGGGCGAATGGATCAGCGCAACGGGCTACGACGAGGGCAGCTTCCGCGAAGGCCCTATCCCCGTAACAAGCGAGGTGCTCGACCGCGCCGCCCCCGACCATCCGCTCGTGGTCTCCCGAATCTGCGGACACGTCTGCACGCTGAACACGCTTGCCATGCAGCGCGGCGGGATCGACGAGGAATTTCTTCGGAAAAATCCGACAGTTACGGGCTTTCGGGATGAAAACGGCCGCCTGAACGGGCAGTTTTCCAACAATGTCAAAGCCGCGCTCCACCTGCCCCCCACGCCGATCGAGCGGCTGGAGGAAGGCTTCTGCGAGGCGCAGGAGATCTATCTCCGAAACGGCATCACGGCATCGTCCGAGATGTCGATCAGCCCGGATTTTGTGCATCTTTTGCAGGATATGAACCGACGCGGTCGGCTGAAGCTGCGCATCGGCTTCTACGAATCCGCCAATACAAAAGCGACCTGTCAGAGCCGCCCGAATGCCGCGGCGTCCCTCGCCCTGCGGACAGGCTTCGGCGATGATAGACTGTGGTTCCTCGGCTTCAAGTATTTCCTGGACGGCGCCATGGGCGGAAAGACCGCCGCGGTCTCCGAGCCGTATCTCGGCGAGCCGGACAACCACGGCAGATTCGAAAACGAACAGGAGCGGCTCAACGAAAGCCTCCTGCTTGCGATCAAGGCCGGCGTCCAGACGAGCGTGCACGCCATCGGCGACCTCGCAGTGGAAATGGCGCTGAAGGGCTATGAATACGCCATCGAAAACGGTGCTGATCCGCGTCCGCTCCGCTGCCGCCTGGAGCATCTGGAAATGCCTACAGAGGATCATATCCGCCGCATCCGCGAGATGGGGCTCACTGTCGGACTTTCCTCCGCCTTCATCTATTCGCTCGGCAATTCTCACATCACCGCCGTGGGACAGAAGCGGCTCACGCACGCCTTCCCCGCAAAGACGCTGATGGACGCCGGGATCCCTGTCGCCTGCAACTGCGACTGCCCCGTCTGCGATGTGAATCCGATGCTCGGCATCTACTCCATGGTCGTCCGCAAGACCGTCACCGGGCAGAGCTTCGGCGGAACGGAAGAGTCCGTCGACCGCATCCGCGCGCTTGAAGCATATACCAAGAACGCCGCTCACCTTCTGTGGTGCGATGATCGGCT
>JAFVWG010000264.1 GCA_017501805.1 Oscillospiraceae bacterium | reverse complement strand
GTCGGATGGATCATACGATAGACATCGAGGCTTTTGGGATTTGCCGCCTCGAACACGTGATGCCGCACGTGCTCCGCATAGCAGACCGCAAGCTGTTTTTCCGGATCGACCAGCGAGTATGCGCCCGCCGCGCCGTCCCAGCCGAACTCGCCGACGGACGTCTTTCGTCCGCTCTGCGCGGGATCCATATGGACGCGCACGCCCAAGCCGTAGCCATAGCCGAGCTTGCCGGAGGAAAGCTCCTTCGGAACTCCGTCGGATCGGTAGGCACGCAGCTGCTTTTCGTTCAGCTGATTGGTCGCCATCTGTCGGATGGTCTCCGGTCTCAGCAGGCGGTATCCGTCCTCCGTCGTGCCGCCGCAGGCGAGCACGGTCAGAAGCTTTCGGTACTCCTTCGGGCAGCTGAACAGACCCGCTCCGCCGCCGTCGTAGTTTTCGCTGAAGCAAAAATCATTGATCGGCGCACGCGGCGTAAAGCTGCAGTCCGTGCCATCGTAGCGGTACATCGCCGCAAAGCGCGAAAGCTGCTCCGCGTCGGGATGGAAGCCCGTGTCGCGGATGCCGAGCGGATCGAAAATGCGCTGCTTCATATATTCGGAGAAGCGCATTCCGGTCACGACCTCGATCACCGCGCCGATCACATCGTGTCCCAGTCCGTAGACGTAATCCGTTCCCGGCTCAAAGTCCCATACATCCTTTGCCAGCGCTTCGGCGACCCGGCGCGTCGTCACACCCGGCTCGGCGGTCGCCTCCGTAAAATGCGGATACTCCGCTCTTCTTTTGTAAGACAGTCCCGAGGTCATCGTAATCATCTGACGGATCGTGACGGGTTTCTGCGTTTTGCAGACCGCGCCGTCCCGCAGGAAGGAAACTTCCGCATATTCGGGAAGATAGCGGCTCACCGGATCATCCAATCCGATCTTCCCCTCTTCGACCAAACGCATCAGACACACCGCGGTGTATACCTTTGAGTTGGAAAAGCACCAGCAAAGCGTGTTATCCGACGCGGGGACGGTCTTTTCCGTGTCCGTATGCCCTGCGTTGTGGCTGAAGACGACCTCACGTCCCTTTGTGACGACGATCTGCGCCATCGGCAGTCCGTCCCGCACCAGTCCGTCCAGATAGGTCTGCAGCGCCGAAAAATTCATAACAAAGTCTCCGTTTCACATAGCTTATATCGCATCCCCGTTTCGCCTTGACGCGTCACCGCGCCGCCTCTATAATAGAAAGCGGAAACACGGCGGTTCTACATCAAAGAAAGCAGGTTTCGGTATGAACAAGGTCAAAATTCTGCGCTGCGTGCTGATCGTGCTGATCGCCGCAACGCTGATGTTTATATGGAGCAATTCGCTGCAGACGAGAGAAGATTCTCTGGAAGACAGCGAAGCCGTCACAAATTGGATCCGTCCGATCCTCGGCGCACTGATCGGAGAAGAAAACGTCACCGTGCATTTTGTGCGCAAGCTCGCACATTTCACGGAATTCGCCGTGCTCGGCGCAGAGCTTTCCTGTCTTGCCCTGCTGCTTACAAAGCGCCGCCTGCGCGGGCTTCTTTCCTGCCTCGCGGCGGGACTTCTCGCCGGAGCGATCGATGAGTCGCTGCAGCTTCTGGGCGATCGCGGCGCACAGGTGCGGGACGTTCTGCTGGACTTTGGCGGTGTGCTTGCCGCCGTCCTTGCCATCCATCTGCTCGCTTATCTTCACAGCAGGCGCAGCGCAAAGAATTGAATATCGGGAGCAAAGAACGCGCAGAAGCGCGTTCTTTTTTACAGCTTCGTCGTCTCGCGCAGATAGCGGTAGCGTACCGGCACCTCGCGCAGAATGTTCAGCACACGGCTCACGCTGCCGCGGCAGATCACCATGCAGCTGCGTCCGCTGCGCTCCGCCGCCTGTTCCGCACGCACGGCACGGGCAGTGCTGAAAGTAAAGTAACCGTCCGCACTCTGGTTCGGCTGCAGCAGTACGGTCAGCGTCTTTGCCGCAAGCAGCTTTCCGAGCGCGTCATTCGCCCGTGAAAGCTCCGAAGAAACGTCTCCTTCGCCCTCCGCCGCGAGTCCGACAGGATAGCCTGCCGCACGGATATCCCGCACAAGCGCGGCGTTTTCCCCGATCTCCCGCTCCGTCAGGAAGAAGATCGCGGGGATTCTCTGCCCGCGCAGCGTCGCAAGCGACTGCCGCATATTCTGTGCGCCGACCACCGCAAGATACACGCGGACGGGGTCTTTCGTCTCCGTCGGCCGCTGCGGAAGATCGGGCTGCGGTTCGGGTTTCGGCTCGGGCTTCGGCTCGACCGGCTTTTGCGGAACGACCGGTTTTTCCGGCTCGATCGGCTGATACTGCTGTGCCTTTTGCTTGATGAAGGTCTCCGCTTTTTCAAGGAAGAGCGTATTCGTGTAGATCTGCTGTCCGTTCGTAAAGCGCAGGATCTTGTAACCCTCCGCGCTGGTCAGCAGGCTGACGGCACGGCCGAAATGCCGTGCACAGTAGGCAACGGGGACAAAGACCGAGCCGCCGCGCAGAACGGCAGAGGTCGTGGAGACCGTTCCCTCCTCGGTACTGCTGCCGCCGTTTTTCAGATCAAATACCAGCCGCTGCTGACGGCTGAACAGGGTAAACGTCCCGGAAGACGCGTTGTGCGACGCTGCGATGCCCAGACCGCTCGCGCCGAACGCCGCTCCCGGCACATAAAGCGTGCTGCCCTCGGAATAGGGCGCCGTGCCCGTGAGGGTCAGGGGGATCGAATCGTTGACCGCGACGAAAAACAAGTCCGCCGCGAAGCTCTGCGTCGGAAGCAGGCAGACCGCCGTGAGGCAGAGCAGCAGAACTGCCGCAAGTATACGTTTTTTCATGGGACGATCTCCCCCTTTCCGAAGTGTTCAATATTATTATACACGTTTTTGGGAGCGGTGCAAGTTCTTGCATAAATCGTGCGAATATGCTAAACTGC
>JAFVWG010000263.1 GCA_017501805.1 Oscillospiraceae bacterium | reverse complement strand
TGCTGCTGCCCCGGAGGCTCCTGCCGAGGCCGCCCCCGCTTCCGAGCCCGAGGCCGCTGCCCCCGAGGCTGCTGAAGCCCCCACTGTTGCCGAGGCTGCCCCTGTGGAGGAGCCGGCTCCCACGGTTCCCGCGACTCCTGCGGCACACGCACCCAAGTACGATACCGCCGGCGAGGATTCCTCGATCTCCGAGGACGACTTCGACAGCATTATGAGTATTTTCAAAAACAGAGCCAGAAGAGATAATCGCCGTTAACATCGCGCGATACTGCGCTTACGCCTCCAATGCTCGGCTCGGAGTAGATAACTACACCTTGGCCTGCGCGTTTCGGCGTGCACCGATCCTCGCACGATTTTAATCGGCGAGAGCGGTGCAACCTATACTTAACCGAGTGTAAAAAGAGAACCGCTCCATGTGGAGCGGTTCTTTTATATCTGCTGTTTTGGCATTACTTGCTGAAATAAAAAAGGAGCCGCCCGAGAGGCGTCGGTTCCTTTTCTTATGCTCACTGTTCCTTTACGGATCCTTGTTTTGCCAGTCGAACTGAAGTGGAACATCGCAAAAAACACCGTCGAGACTTTTCACGTTGCAAAGCGTGTGGTTCAGTCTTTTGTTCAGCTTTGAGCTGTCGCACAGGAGATATTGCCTTTTGGAGTTTTCCATCATAACACGTCTTTGCGTGTTCCCATACAGAAACGTATCGCTGGCGGTTCCGTCGCTGTCGAGCGCACTGCACGAAAAGAACGCAACGTCTGCATAGTAATGCTTGAGGATCTCCTCGGCGTAGGGGCCGTAACAGAAGAGCTTTTTCGGATACATCACACCGCCTGTGCAGGCGCACTGTATCCCGGACGTTGCAAGCTCCAGCGCGGTTCGTGGGCTTGTGGTCACAACGATGATTCTTTTGCGCTTCAAAAGATACGGGATCAGACATTGCGCGGTCGTTGAGCCGTCCATCATGATCGTGTCGCCGTCCTTTACCATCTCGATCGCTTGCGCCGCGATCGATAGCTTCTTCTCAAGATTTTCGCAATTTCTGATCAGAAACGGCAGATCCTTTTCTGCGGCTCCTGTTTTTAAGCGCACTCGTCCGCGCTCGCAAAGCACGAGATTTTTTTCCTTCAGTCGGATGATATCTCTTCGCACGGTCGGCTCGCTGATAAACAGCGTTCGTGCAAGCTCTTTGACCGTATAATCCCGGATAGATAGTAATTTCAGATATTCCTCGTCGCGTGAGTAATTTGCCATATGCGTGATCACCTCAAAATCATTTTTGTAATCATTATAATCATAAAAGGGCGAAAAGTCAAGTTTTTTTCGGATACGATCAAAAAAATAGAAACATATTGACTTTTTGATTGGGTTCGATATAATGAAGATGATCACGAAATGCTTCCAGAAAGGCGTTTCGGATACGTCTGAAATTTGACAAAGCTCCGGGAGGAATGATATGAATCAGATACTGAAGCGTCAACCGGTCGTTGTGAATCCGCTCTACACACACGAAAAAGAGCTTCGCTACTCTCTCAGTGGCGAGTGGCTCTTCCGACTTGACCCGAACGATGTCGGGGTCAAGGAGCGGTGGTTCGATTTTTCGTATATTTTTCAGGAATATATCCGCGTGCCCGGGAATTGGCAGGGACAGGGCTTCGGCAGTGATGCCAAGGAAAATCAGAAGGAATTTAACACCGATTTCCGCGCCCTCCGCGCGACCTATGAAGGAACGGGATGGTACGCAAAGACCTTCACCGTTCCGGCGGAATGGACATGCAAGCGTATTTGGCTGAATTTCGGCGGTGCTTGCCCCACGGCGGAGATCTGGCTGAACGGTATACGCATCGGGGAGCATCATTCTCCCATGCTTTCCTTCGGGTTTGAGATCACCGATCTCGTCAAAGACGGTGAGAACCTGCTTGCGATCCGCATCAGCGAATACGACCGCATTCTCGCCTTTACTTATCATTATTCGGGCAAATGGTCGGGGCTCTACCGTGACGTAGAGCTGACCGCCACCGATGCGGTATATATCGATCAGCTCTACGCGCATCCCGACACTGCGACGGGTGTCGTTCAGATCAAGACGGAGATCGGCGGCATAGCGTCCAATGCAAGGCTTGCGGTGAAACTGACCGCTCCCGACGGCAGGAGCTTTTCGGGCGAAGCCACGGTAACGGGGAACACACTCGCACTTGAGATTCGGGTGGAGGATCCCGACCTCTGGTCCCCCGAGCATCCGGCACTCTACCGCGTGGATGCGGAGCTGACCAACAACGGTCGGGTCTCGGATGCACGCTCTCATCGCGTCGGGTTCGCGAAGCTTTCCACGAGTGGACGCCATTTCCTGATCAACGGTCAGCCGTATTATATGCGCGGAACGGGGGACTTCTGCGAGAATCCGCTTACGGGCAGTCCCAATACCGATCGCGATTATTGGAGACGCGCGCTTGGAATGCTCCGGAAAATGGGATATCTTTACGTTCGCTGTCAAAGCTACGTTCCCGTTCCCGAGTACTTTGACGCCGCCGACGAGGTCGGTCTCCTCGTGCAAAGTGAGATGGGAACGCTCGGTGCGATGTACGGAAAGACCGTTTGGAATACCTACAATATGTGGCCGAAGCCCACTCCCGAGTACCGGGAGCGGATCCGCGAGCAGTGGAACGGGATCGTCATGCGCGACGCAAACCATCCGTCCGCGAACATCTACTGCATGGGCAACGAGCTTCCCGGCACATTTTTTCCGAAGGCGGCGTGGCGATGCTACAATGAGACGAAGGCACTTAAGCCCTCCTGTATGATCATCTGGTCGGACGGCTCGTATCTGCCCGATCTCCCTCAGGACTTCGTTAACGGTCAGTACAATAAGGAGGAGCTGTTCGCAGGCCCTGTGATTCAGCATGAATTCAAGTGGTGGAGCTCCTATCCGGATGCAAGCATTGCGCATAAATTCAAGAACGCCGCAATGCGGCATATGTCGGCGGAAATGATGGTGGAAAGAGCCGCCCAGCGTGGGCTGCTTCATATCCTTCCTGCGGCGACGAAAAACACCCAGCGGCTGCAGGTCATCGAGGCCAAAGGTAAAATCGAAAAGCTTCGCCGTGAGATCAGAACGCTTGCCGGGATCTCACACTTCAACGCGATGGATATAGGTCCCTCGCCGCAGGGCATTCTCGATAACTTTTACGATCTCAAGTGCGTCACACCTGAGGTCTGGAAGCAGACGAACGGCGATACCGTCGTCCTGTGTAGCAAGGATTTCGAAAAGCGTATTCTGACACCCGGCGAGGAATTTCGGTGTAAGCTCTTTATTTCCGACTTCTCACATCCTGCGTTTGCATCTCCCTCGTGCCGGTGGTCTCTGGAGTCCGATGGGGAAGTCCTTGCAGACGGAGCACTCGACTTCGAGCACACGGCCTACATTACGACGCCGATCGGAGAACTCTGTCTGACGGTTCCTTCTGCAGAAAAGCCCGTCAAGGTCGCAC
>JAFVWG010000262.1 GCA_017501805.1 Oscillospiraceae bacterium | reverse complement strand
TGGCCGCCGATTCATCTATCCTCGCAGCTTCGGCAGCGTATATCCGCATCGAAAGCATCGCAAATGTTTTCATTCTGCTGTCACAGTTTGCTCTTGTCGCTCTGCTCACCGTAAACAAAAGCAAATATCTTTACATACTGACCGCCGCGCGGCTCTTCCTCTGTCTTCTTTCGGATACGCTCCTTGTTTCAAGCTTGTCCATATCCGCTGATTTGGGTGTAAACGGCATTGCGTACTCCAACATCCTTGTCCATGCGTTTTTGCTCGTTGTGTCGCTCGTATTGCTCGCAAAGGAAGGTGTCTGCATTTTCAAAAGAAAGCCGCTGCGCTTTGCGTGGGCAAAAGAATTTGCAAAAATCGGCGGTCTGTCAGGCATTGAATCATTGGTCCGAAACGTCGCCTATATGGTGATGATTGCCCGAATGGTCAACGTGGTCAGTGAGCAAGGCACATATTGGGTCGCGAACAATTTCATCTGGAGCTGGCTGCTCTTGCCCATCCTGCAGCTGGGTGAGCTGATCAAGCAGGAGATCTCGTCCGATCGGAAAAATCTTCGGCAAAATACGCTTGCATACTTTGCCATCACCTCTATTATCTGTCTTTTATGGCTGATCGGCATCCCTGTCTGGAGACCGTTTATGCTGCATATCCTCGGTTTTTCGGAAGTAGACAAGCTGTTTGAACTGGTTTTGCTCCTGTTGGGATTCTATGTTCTGTTCGCCTTTCAAAACGTGTTTGATTCCACCTTCTACGCTCTTGGAAAAACGAACTATATGCTGTTCGAATCCGTGATCACGAACACCGTTTATTACGGCGCAGCATTTATATGCTATCTGGCAGGGATCTGGACTCCCTCGCTGCTCAATGTCGCCTTGCTGTTTGGGTTTGGAAACGCCTTTGACAGCCTCGTATCGTTCGGCGCATATGTGTTTCTGCTGAAAAAACAACACCTCGGTATCTTCCCAGTCGAATAAACAAACACCAACGCCTCCGGAGAGAGCTATCCCCGGAGGCGTGTTTTGTCAATTTATGCGTTTTTCCCAGCCCGGTAATACTTCCGCATTTCCTCCTGCGGCACCATACTGCCGCCGGTCGCCCAAACCAAATGGGTCGCGTTTTTCACATCGCGGTATTCGGCGTATTCCGGATCGGTCTGCAGGAGCACAGGTCCGTACATTCCCGCCAGCGCACTGGGCTCCAGCCAAATGTCTTCGGCATCCGCAAGCTGTGTCAGCATGCGGTGCATCCGTTCGTCGCTGAGGGTGTAGCATCCGCTCATGAACGGCTCCATCAGCCGCCCCACAAAGCCCGAGGCGCGCCCGACCGCCAGACCGTCCGCCACCGTGCGTCCGTCGATACCCAGCTCCTGAACGGAGATGCCGTTGTGCAGCCCCGTCGCCATTCCCAGCAGCATACAGCAGGCGCGCACAGGCTCGGCAAAGAAACAGTGCGCCGCGTCTCCAAACACCTGCTTCAGTCCGAAGGCAACGCCGCCGGGACCGCCGCCCACGCCGCAGGGCAGATAGACCATCAGGGGATGTTCTCCGTCCACCGCGATGCCTGCCTGCTTCAGCTGCTCCTTCAGCCGCAGAGCCGCGACGGAATACCCGAGAAACAGCGTTTTGGAGTTCTCATCGTCAACAAAGTGGCACATCGGATCATCCTGCGCCAGCGCCCTGCCCTGCTTCACCGCCTCGGAGTAGTCGGAGCGGTACTCCACCACCTCGACGCCCTTGCTGCGCAGCAGATCCTTTTTCCATTGCCGCGCATCGGCAGACATATGCACCGTCACGCGGAAGCCAAGCTTGGCACTCATAATACCGATGGAGAGCCCCAGATTCCCCGTGGAGCCCACGGCAATGGAGTATTCGGAAAACAGCTTTTGAAACGCCGGCGATGCAAACATGCTGTAATCGTCGCCCGGCTGCAGCAAGCCGTGCTTCAGGGCAATATCCTCCGCAACCTTCAGCACCTCGTACACGCCGCCGCGTGCCTTGATGGAGCCCGAAACCGCCAGATGACTGTCCATCTTCAGCCACAGGCTTCCGGGGACAGACAGACCGTGCTCCCGCTCCAGCTCCGCCTTCATATGCGGGATCTCACGCAGGGGACTTTCCACGATGCCTCCGGTGGGCAGGGTCTCCGGGAACGCAGCTCTGAAATAGGCGACAAAGCGCTCCAGCCGCGCCGCGGCATCCTCAATGTCCGCCATCGTCAGGGGGCATTCCGCGATTGCCCGCTCGCAGGTCAGCTGA
>JAFVWG010000261.1 GCA_017501805.1 Oscillospiraceae bacterium | reverse complement strand
CAAATGCGAGTGCTGTTATATGGGCCTGTAGCTCAGTTGGGAGAGCGTTCGGTTCGCATCCGAGAGGTCGTGGGTTCGAATCCCTTCAGGTCCACCAAAAAGGAAAAGTCGCGAAAGCGGCTTTTTCTTTTTGTTCTTTTCTCCCTTCTCTTTTCCCTTTTCTCCCTTCTCTGACTGTACCCCCGCGACTTTTCCGGAGAAAAGATAGGAGAGAAAAGAGAAGAGAATCGGTGTTCCGCCTTGCGGAACGATTGCATTCCTGCTGATTTGTGTTATGATTTTATCGAGGTGACTCTATGAACAGTCCACTACTTGAAAAATCACTTGAATTTTCTGTGCAGATCGTTTTGTTTTATGAAGCATATTCCAAAACAAAAAAAGATACAACCATTGCAAAGCAGCTTCTTCGTTCCGCCACTTCGATCGGAGCAAATATCAATGAGGCAGTTTACGGAAACAGCAAGGCCGACTTTGTATCGAAGCTGCATATCGCGTTGAAAGAAACAGGTGAAAGCATCTATTGGCTTGAGCTTCTGGAACGCACCAAGCTTTTTGACCATCCGTTTGACGCGCTTCTTTCTCTTGCCGAAGAAATCAAAAGAATGCTGATCGCCTCTCTCAACACCGCAAAGTCCAACCCCGAATAACCCATCCACCGCAAGGAGGTCTCCCTATGAGCTCCATCCGAACCTACACGGGCATCCGCTTCGACCCGATCCACCCGGATGCCGACCTGATCCGTATTGAAGATATCGCCCACGCGCTCGCGATGCTCTGCCGCGCGGGCGGTCATTGCAAAGATTTTTATTCCGTGGGTCAGCACAGCATCAACTGCGCGCGTGAGGCAGAAGCACGGGGACTTTCCCAAAAGATCCGGCTCGGCTGCCTGCTGCACGATGCGAGCGAAGCCTATCTTTCCGACGTCACCCGCCCGGTGAAGGCGGAGCTGCCCGGATATCTGGAGATCGAACGCCCGTTGCAGGAAATGATCTGGCAGAAGTGGCTGACCGAGCCGCTGACCGAGGAAGAAGAGGCTCTTGTCTTCCAAATCGACAACGAGCTTCTCCTCCACGAGTTTTTGGCGCTGATGGACACGCGGCTGAGCGACAGCATCCCCGACCTCGCTTCCGCGCCCACCTTCGCCTTCAACGGATTCAAAGCGTGTGAGCAGGACTTCCTCCGCCTCTTCCGCCTCCTGACAGCTGAGAAATAACCCCCGCCGCCTTGGCTCTCCCTATGGGTACGCGAAGCGGCACCGCAATTATGTATTTTACACTCTGCATTAAAAAAACAGGGACAGCATTTCTGCTGTCCCTGTTTTTTACGTTGTTCAGCGCTTCTTCGCAAGCGGCGTGGAGCGCTGCTGCGCCTCCAGCAGGTCGAGGATGACCGCGTTGGAGACGAAGAAGCCCTGCGGCGTGAGCCGCCAGCGTCCGTCCGCCGTCTTTTCCGCAAGCTTCGCCTTCTCGCAGCGGTGCAGGATCTTCTCCAGCGGCGAGAACGGAAGCAGAAACTGCTTGACGTATTCTGTCTCTTCGATCCCCTGTGCCGTCCGCAGACGCAGCATCAGATATTCCCCCGCGCGTTCGCGCAGCGGGATGGTCTCGCATTCGGCGAGGATCTCGCCCTGCTTCAGCACCCCTTCGATATAGCCGTCCAGATCGCGCTTGGCGGTGAAGCGCTTGCCCGCGAAATCGCTGGCGGCGGCAGGGCCGAAGCCGATATACTCCCCGCCCGTCCAATATTTCAGGTTGTGCGCGCAGGCGCGTCCCGGCAGGGCGAAGTTGGAGATCTCATACTGCTCGAAGCCCGCCTTCGACAGAGCCTCCACCGCGGCGAGGTACATATCCGCCTGCGTGTCATCGTCGGCAAGGTTGGCAAATTCGCGGTACTCCCAGAGCGGCGTACCCTCCTCCGGCTTGAGCGCGTAGCAGGAAATATGATCCGGCTGCAGCTGCAGAACGGTCTGCAGCGTCTTTTTCCACGCCTCCACCGTCTGACCGGGCAGCCCGTACATCAGATCGACCGAAACGTTCTCAAAGCCCTGCCGCCGCGCCTCCGCAACGGCAACACGCGCCTGCTCGTAGGAATGCGGTCTGCCGAGCTTTTTGAGCAGCTCGTCGTCGTCCGTCTGCACACCGATGGAGATGCGGTTGAAGCCCGCGCGCTGCAGCATCCGCAGCGCCTGCGGCTTGGCGGTGTCGGGGTTCGCCTCGAGGGAGATCTCGGGCGCCTTCGCTATGTTGAAGCGCTTGGCGATCTCGTTGAGGATCTGATCCAGTCCCTCCGCTCCGAAGAAGGTCGGCGTACCGCCGCCGAAATAGATCGTGTCCACGGTATAATGCGGCGCACGCGCCGCCGTCTCGCGGATGTGCTGCAGCACCGCCGTGAGATAGCGTGCCATATCCTCCTTGCGCCTTCCGCCGAGCGAATAGAAGTCGCAGTACTGGCACTTGCTGCGGCAAAACGGGATATGCACATAGATGCCGAGTGATTTCATCTCTCGCATAGTTTCTCCTCCTCCGCAAGCGCGGGAAGCAAATCAGTCATCCAGTCTGAGGACCGCCATAAACGCCTCGGACGGAACGGAGACCGAGCCGAACGAGCGCATACGCTTCTTGCCCTCTTTCTGCTTTTCAAGCAGCTTTTTCTTTCGCGTGATGTCGCCGCCGTAGCACTTGGCAAGCACGTCCTTGCGGAAGGCCTTGATGGTCTCGCGCGCAATGATCTTGCCGCCGACCGCCGCCTGCACGGGGATCTCAAACATCTGACGCGGGATATTCTCCTTCAGCCGCTCACAGATCTTCCGTGCGCGGGCGTAGGCATTGTCCGAGAAGAGGATGAACGACAGCGCATCGATGACTTCGCCGCCGAGCAGAATATCCAGCTTCACGAGCTTGCTCGGGCGGTAGCCGGAAAGCTCATAGTCCAGCGAAGCATAGCCGCGCGTGCGCGACTTGAGCGCGTCGAAGAAGTCATAGATGATCTCGTTGAGCGGCATATCGTAATGCAGCTCCACGCGCGAGGCGTCGAGATAGGTCATATCCTTGTATTCGCCGCGGCGCTGCTGGCAAAGCTCCATCACGTTGCCCACATACTGCTGCGGGGTGATGATATTCGCCTTGACGAACGGCTCCTCCGCGAGCTTGATCTCCGTGGGGTCGGGATAGTTGAGCGGTGTGTAGACCTCAAGCACTTCGCCGCTGAGCTTCGTGATGTGGTAGACGACGTTCGGCGCGGTCGTGATCAGATCGAGGTTGAACTCCCGCTCCAGACGTTCGAGGATGATCTCCATATGCAGAAGTCCGAGGAAGCCGCAGCGGAAGCCGAAGCCCAGCGCGATGGAGTTTTCCTGCACATAGGTCATCGAAGCGTCGTTGAGCTGCAGCTTTTCCAGCGCATCGCGCAGATCGCCGTATTTGCTGCCGTCGGCGGGATAGATGCCGGAGAAGACCATCGGCTGCACCGCGCGGTAGCCGGGCAGCGGCTCTTTGGCGGGCTCTTCCACGCTCGTGATCGTGTCGCCCACGCGGGTGTCGGAAACGGTCTTGATCGAAGCGGTCAGGTATCCGACCTCGCCCGCCGCAAGCGCGGAGGCGGGGATCATCCCCGTCGGGCTGAGATAGCCGCATTCGACGACCTTGTACTCCGCACCCGTGGACATCATACGGATATCCATACCGGGCTTCACAACGCCGTTTTTCACGCGGAGGTAAACCACGACCCCGCGGTAGGAATCGTACTGGCTGTCGAAGATCAGGCACTGGAGCGGCGCCTCGCGGTCACCCTGCGGGGGCGGTACGTCCCTCACGATCAGCTCCAGCACGCTGTGGATGTTGATGCCGTTTTTGGCGGAGATCTCCGGCGCGTCCAGAGCGGGCAGACCGATGACGTCCTCGATCTCCTGCTTGACCTCCTGCGGCCGTGCGGCGGGCAGGTCGATCTTGTTGACGACAGGCAGGACCTCCAGACCGTTGTCGATGGCAAGGTAGGTGTTTGCAAGCGTCTGCGCCTCGATGCCCTGCGAGGCGTCCACGACCAGGATCGCGCCCTCACAGGCGGTCAGCGAACGGGAGACCTCGTAGTGGAAGTCGACGTGTCCCGGCGTGTCGATCAGGTTGAGCACATAGTCCTTTCCGTCGTCGGCGTGGTAGTCCAGCCGGACGGCGCGTGCCTTGATCGTGATGCCGCGCTCCCGTTCCAGTTCCATGGAGTCGAGGATCTGATCCGACATCTCACGCGGGTCAACGGTCTTGCACTCCTCCAGAAGGCGGTCGGCAAGCGTCGATTTTCCGTGGTCGATGTGCGCCACGATGGAAAAATTTCGGATTCTCTCAAAATCTGTCATAGCAATACCCTCAATGCAGCGTGTTCTCCGCCGACTCCTGCGGCAGAGCGCTTGATTTTGCGAAATACTGGTCGAGCACGGCGCGTGCGACCTGTCCGAGGTTGCCGCCCTGTGCGCCCTTTTCAAGATAGATCGCGATGGCGATCTCGGGATCGTCCGCAGGTGCGAAGCAGATGAACGAAGCGTTGTCCGAGCCGCCGGAGCCGTGCTGCGCCGTGCCGGTCTTCGCCGCCACAGGCACGGGATAGCTGCTGAGGAATCTTGCGCCCGTGCCGACCTTTGCGGACATCTTCATTCCCTCGCGGTAGGCGAGCTGCGCCTCTTCGGAGATCGGATAGCGGCTGAGCACTTCCGGTCTCTGGCGGAAGATCTGTTCGGAACCATCCCGCTTCAGCACCTCGCTCAGGAAGGTCGCGCGGTAGCGCACACCGCCGTTTGCAAGGGTCGCGCAGTACTGCGCGAGCTGGATCGGTGCAAAGCGGTTGTCGCTCTGTCCGATCGCCGCCTGCAGCGTGTCCGCGTGATACCAGTCACCCTCCGCCCGTGCCGAATGCAGGTCCTTTTTGGTTTCGGGATTGGCGCGCGTTCCGGCATTTTCCGGCAGCTCCGCGCCGCTCTTTTCTCCGAGTCCGAGTCCGGCGGCGACCGTGTCGATCTTCTCGATGCCGGCTTCGCGTCCTACCTCGTAGAAGTAGTAGTTGCAGGATTCGGAGATCGCCTCCATCATATTGATCGTTCCGTGCGTTGCGCCGGTCGACGTGTAGATATAGCAGTTGCAGGTGTAGCCCTGCTTTTCATAGTAGCGGTAAACGCCCAGGTCGGTGATGTTGCGCCAGCGTCCCGCCTCGTTGAGGTCCACGGCGGCGATCGCCGTGACCGGCTTGTAGACCGAGCCGGGGAAGTAGGTCGCAAGCAGCGCACGGTTGTAGAGCGGGCTGTCCTTGTCCTTCGAGAGCTTTGCGAAATCCTTGAAGTAGGTCGCGGGATCGTAGGTCGGATAGCTGGCGCAGGCGAGCACCTCGCCCGTCTTGCAGGCGATCGCAACGACCGCTCCGCCGACCACGTCCTTGCCTTCACTCTGCGCGCCGATGCCGTTTTTCCGCAGATCGTCCACCACGCGGGCGAGCGTGTCTTCGGCGGCGATCTGCATCGGCAGATCGATCGTGAGCATCACGTTCTTTCCCGGCACGGGAGCCTGCGTGTCGTGCGTTTCCACGATCCTGCCGTCGGAGGCCACGGTGACATAGCGCTTTCCGTCGGTGGCGTGGAGATACGTTTCAAACGCTTTTTCCGCGCCGTCCTTGCCGACCTGCGCGTTCATGGCGTAATCCTGCTTTTTGAAATCCGCCCATTCCTCGGCGGTCATCAGTCCGATCTGTCCCAGCGCGTGGGCGGCGTAGCGCGTCTTATACTCGCGAACGACGGAGGCAGTCACCGCAACGCCGGGATCGCGCAGAGCGGAAGCTGCGGCAAGCAGCTCCGCGTCCGCATCGCGGACGAGAGCGTAGTGATCCAGACCCGTGCAGAAGCGAAGATCCAGCTCATACCGCACGCCGATCACGCGGCGAACGAGATCGTCATCCCAGTCCTCCGGGATGCGGTAGGTCTCGCGCATCCGCCGCACGAGATTTTTGGCGGAGATCTCCCGATCCCAGCCCTTGTCATCCAAAAACGTGTGCCAGTGTCCGCGCCAGACCGCGCCGATCTCATCGGTCGTGTAGTTATAGGGGCGCGTCGCGGTGATGGGAAGGTGGTCGACCGTCTTCACGCCGTGGCTGTCGCACAGTTCAAGCAGACCGCGGATCTTTTCATTCGGCTCGCCGTTGTTGAGAAACACGAAGTTGATGATGCTCACATCATAGCAGGCGCGGTCCGCGACCAGCGGCGTCCCGTTTCGGTCGAGGATATCCCCGCGTGCGGCGGGCACCGACAAATAATACGTTGTCGCCGCTTTTCCCATCGTTCCGCTCTGCACGCCGCCCTGCCTCTGCAGACGCAGAAGCTGCAGCGTAAAGACCGCGACCAGCAGAAGGGTGCCGATCCAGATGCCGCGGAAGCGGCGGCGCGTTACGCTGTCCATTGCGCCCCCTCCTTTCGGATCCTTCGGCAGATCAGGTGCAGCACCGGCGCGAGCGGAAGCGTCAGAACGATCTGCCGCAGCGCAATGCGAAAATGACCGATGTGTGCGCCGACCATCCACGCGCGGAACAGGAATTCCACAGCCAGGCAAAAGGCGAGGCTCATCGCGCACAGCAGCACCGCAGCGAGGGTGCGGCGGTTCAGCACCGCCTCGCAGAGCCAGCCGCCCACCAGCGCACAGCAGACGAGGGAAAAGAGCAGAACGCCGCCGTAGACGCCGCTCTCCTGCGCGCAGAACAGACCCATAATCAGAGCAAACAGGCCGCCCTTTTCCGCGCCTGTCCAAATGCTGACGCAGACCGCTGCCATCGGCAGCGGATTGAGCACGGTGCCCGCGATGGGCAGTTTATTCAGAATGCCGTCCTGCAGCAGGCGCACCGCAAGGAAAAACAGGACATACAGCGCCCACATTTTGATGTTTTGTTTTTTCTCCTGCGTCATATGTCCGCCTCCTTTCCGCGCCGCCGCGCTCAGTGTTCAAACTGCGTGATCAGAAAAATCTGTTCCAGTTCTCCGGGGCGAATGCCCGGCTCGATCACAGCATAGCGGGAAACGCCCGCCTCGTCGATCCCCGTGCCGGAGACCGATCCGATAAACAGCCCGCGGGGGTAGCTGTCGGAGCCCGTGGTCACGATGCTGTCGCCGTTTTTTACCACCGCGCCGCTGCTGAGGTACTTCATCGTCATACCGACACCGCCGTCCTCCTGCCGTCCGCCGCAGACAACGCCTGTGTTTCCGGAGGAAACAACGACTGCGCCCATTTCACTGTCGGCATCCAGGATCGTCGTGATGACCGCCCAGCCCGTTCCGACCGAGGAGATACAGCCAACGACCCTTCCTGTTCCGGTGACGGCGCACATACCGATCTCCAGTCCGGCGGCAGAGCCCTTGTCGATCGTCAGCGTGTTCTCCCACGTGGAAACGCTCCGCGCCGTGATATAGGCGTCGAGCAGGGTGTAATCCGGGTGCGTTTCGGAAAGCGCGAGCAGCTCACGCAGCCGCTGATTTTCGCGCTGTGCGCTTTCGGCGACACGCGCATTGTCCGCGTTCTCGGCAAGGGCCTTCTTCAGCTCCTCGTTCTCCGCGAGCAGCGCCTCATAGCGGAAGATGTAGCCGTAGATGCGTTCGGCGGCGCGGTCAAACGCCGCGACCGTGTTGCGAAGCGGCGTAAGGAGCGTCATCGTCAGGCTCTGTCCCGCGCCGATGCCGCGACCGACGGCAGCTCCCAGCGTCACCAGCACCGTCAGTGCTGCGGCGACCGCCAGGATCATTTTCACGCGCTTTGTGAAAAACCGCTTTCTCATCGTCTATCCTTTCTCTCCGATCACCGTAACGCCGAACTGCCGCAAAAGCAGCGTCAGCGAACAGATCGGAAGTCCCATGACGTTGAAATAGTCTCCGCAGATGCGTTCGACAAACGCACCCGCCATTCCCTGTATGCCGTAAGCGCCCGCTTTGTCGAGCGGATCGCCCGTTTCAACATAGGCGCGGATCTCTTCGTCCGAGAGCGGACGGAAGACCAGTTCCGTGATCTCCGTGTGCGACACAGCGCGGTCGCCCTTTCGGACGGTCAGTCCCGTCATCACGCGGTGCGTGCGTCCGGAGAGCATCCGCAGCATCCCGATCGCCTGCTCTTCGGAAGCGGGCTTTCCGAGGATCTTTCCGTCCACCACAACGATGGTGTCCGCCGCAACGACCACATCTTCGGGGGCGCAGGCCGCAGCTGCTGCCTTTTGCGCAGACACGCGCGCGACTTCATCCTGCGGAGGGCGGGAGAAGTCCATCGTCTCGTCCGTGTCCGTGACACGGACGGTGAAATCCAGTCCGATCTGCCGCAGAAGCTGCTGCCGCCTCGGTGATTTGGAAGCCAAAATCAAAGCCATATCTATCCCTCATTCCACACCGCGCAGGTAGAGTCCTCTCGTGCAGACGCCGGCGTCGAATGCGCCGCCTCCTGCCATTTGTGAAAGAACCATATCCACCTCATGCGGGTTTTCTGTCGTAAACTGCAGGCGAAATGCGCGGACGCCGAGGTTCGCCAGTTCACGCTGCTTATCCAGAAGCCAGAGCTTCTTGCCGTTGTAGATCACGCTGCGGCAGGTGCCGGGGTCGGGCAGCACGGGGAACTCCGCACCGCGTCGGTCGACCAGCCGCGTCACCGCTCCGTCGCAGGAGCACACGCCGCTCCGTGAGCGGATCAGGCAGTTTTCCGTCAGCATCAGCGGCAGTCTGCCGTAGATCAGCATCTCGCAGGGGATCGGCTTCGACAGATCGCGGATCTGCGCGAGCGTTGCCTCAAAGGAGACCGTCGCGGAAGAGAGTCCCTCCTCCTGCCAGTATTCCATCGCTGCCGAAGAAAAAACATTCAGTCCGAAATCGCCGCGCACGGCAAAGCCCATCCGCCGCGCCATCGCCACGTGACCGGCGTTGCCGCACAGCACGCTCTCAATGCCTGCCGCGCGCAGCTCACCGAGCAGCTTCTCGACGGAAGCCTGCTCGCTGTCCGTGATCACACGCGGGAGCACGGCGCAAAGCTCCGTCTCCTTCGGGATGCGCTGCGTCAGCTCCGGGTGGCGGATCAGCACCGACATCGGAACGTAAAGCACGGCGGGACGGCTGTCCAGAAGCGTCTGCGTCAGCTGCTGCGCTTTTTGCACGCAGACGGTATGCACCGCTTCGCCCGGCGGCGGGGTGACCGGCGTGCGGCGGCTGAAGATCTGCAGCTTTACCTCCGGCACCTGTCCGCGCAGGGCAGTCAGCTCGGTCAGAAGATCGCGGCGCATCGTGTTGATCGCCGCAGCGGAGAGGCTGAGCCCCGGTTCGATCGCCACCTTGGTTTTTTTGCAGAAGTAGGGCGTGCCGCCGGTCTTCTTCAGCCGTTCGACAAGCGCCTCCTCCGTCAGCTCCCGCAGCTGCGCCGCCTCGGGAACGGGACCCTCGGTCATACAGCGCCGCCCCTCCGGGTCCTCCACGGCAAGCTGTGCGGGCTTTCCGGCGCGGATCAGCGCATAGAAGGTCACGCCCACACGCGCAAGCTCGCCGCGCTCATAGGTCTCCCGCGCCTGCGCGAGCAGATCGCGGTCGGTTTTCAGATCCTCACGGATGCCGAACATCTCCGGGCCGATCCTGCCCGTGTAATATCCCTGCGTGAAGCCCTGGCGGGAAAACACCCGTTCGAGCTGCCGCTTGTTTTCTTCGGTGATTTTCCCGTCGGAAAGCGCCGTTCGGTAGATGCGCGTGACGATCGCCACGTACTCGGGACGCTTCATCCGTCCCTCGAGCTTGATGGAAGCGACGCCGAGGCTTGCCAGATCGTTCAGCTCCGTGATGAGGCAGTTGTCGCGCAGGGAAAGCGGATAGCGCTCCTCTCGGCGACCGAAGCCGTAGGGCAGGCGGCAGGGCTGCGCGCACTGTCCGCGGTTGCCGCTGCGGCGGCCGATGACGGAGGAAAGATAGCACTGCCCCGAATAGCACATACACAGCGCCCCATGGGCAAATACTTCAATTTCAACAGGGCTGTTTTTGCAGATGTAGGCAATGTCCTCGCGCCGAAGCTCACGCGCCAGAACGACGCGGCTGCAGCCCATTTTCGCCGCCTGCAGAACGCCGTCGAGGTTGTGGATGCCCATCTGCGTGCTGGCGTGCACCTCCACGGAGGGCGCCAGCCTGCGGCAGAGCCGTACGGTGCCGGGATCCTGCACGATGAAGGCGTCGACACCGGCCTTGGCGGCCTGCCGCACCAGTTCCTCCACCTGCGGAGCTTCCCGATCGGTCGTCAGCGTGTTGACCGTCAGATGCACGCGCACGCCGCGAACGTGGCAGTAGCGCACCGCCTCGCGCAGCTCGTCCAATGTGAAATTTTTCGCACCCGCGCGGGCGTTGAACGCGCCGCAGCCAAGGTAGACCGCGTCCGCACCGTTCTGCACGGCGGCGCGCAGCGCATCCATCGACCCTGCCGGGGACAGCAATTCCATCATGGTAGTCTTCTCCCTGTTTTCAAGTTCAAAACGCGTCTAAAATCGCATTGTATATCATAACATATTTTCAGCGGTCAGAAAAGTGGCAACACAGATTTTTTCGCAACAAATCCCCAAAACGGGCATAGATTGATCGTGGAAAAGGAGTGTGTGAATTATGAATGATTACTATTGCACCTCCGGCGGGCAGGGCAGACCCCCTGCGCCGCCGATGCCGGCGCCGCCCCGACAGGTCGAAAGCGTGCAGCAGACGCCGGAGGCCTGCGCCTGCCGCGCAAGTATGGTGCAGGCGCTGCAGATGCTGCTCCGCAGCGGTCTGAGCTCGCTCATCGACTTCCAGAGCTTTGCGTTCGTTACGGAGGATTACGTTGTGGGCGCGAATCTCGTCCGTCCCGACACAACGGCCGCTGTCTATGACAACCTGAGCGATACGCTCGCCGCGGCCTTCACGGGCTTCACCGCCTGCAACTGCAACTACGTAGACGCTGCCGGATCGGTCTTCGCACCGACCCAGGCGACCACCGCCGAAACCTGTCTGCTCGGACTGTTTGAAGCGATCACCGCCAACGCGGACACGACCACCTCGGCAGACCTTGCCGCGCTGATCGCAGGGCTCACCGTGCTGCAGGAGCAGATCACGCCCGGCAGCGCAACGCTGAATGCCGCGCTCGTTACGGCGCTCGACGGAGCCCTTGCGTGCTTTGTGGACACGGGGCTGCTCGCCTCGCGTGTGTCTCTCTGTGCGCTGACCGCCGTCGTCTTCGAGCCGGTCGGCGATACGGAAGTACTGCAGACGCAGAACTATCAGGCGGCGAAATCGCTGATGCAGAACATCATCCGCCCGCGCTGCGAATCCTCCTGCCCGCCGTACCCCGACCCCTGCTGCGACCCCTGCAACTGCAGCGATACGAATATCTGCCCCGGCCGCGCCGTCGCGCTGAACGCAGGTCCGCTGTCGGTTTCGGGCGTGACCGTTCTCGGAAACATCGGACAGGTGCTCGTCCTCACGAACGACACGGAGAACCGTTTCTATTTTGTCTGCGTCGACAAGGCGGATTTTCTGAGATAATCACCGCAGCGACGGCTCCCTCTGCCGAGGGAGCCGTCTGCACAGCATACCGGGAATGATCCATACCTCCGCGTAAGCTTCCGCCGCATCCGCAGGGGCGATGATCAATCGCCCGCAAAAAAGCGGACGAGCAATGCTCGTCCCTACGACACAGCCGCGGAATTTCTCCGCAGCAATCCCGATCCACCGCCGTAGGGATGGGCATTGCCCATCCGCCTGCCGAAGGCAGTATTTCAATCTGCCGCTTGCGGCACACCGTAATTTTGCATAAAAAAACAGGGACAGCGTTTTGCTGTCCCTGTTTTCCGTATTCCGTGTCCGTGCGAGACTTTCTCGGGCAGTTTCTTTTCGTTGTTATTTTGCAAGCATCTGCTCCAGCGCGGCAAGGCGCAGGCTGACGCAGAACACCTCCATCGCGGCCTTCAGCTCCTCAACGGGAGGCAGGCTCGGTGCGATGCGGATGTTGCGGTCCTCGGGATCGACGCCGTAGGGGAAGGTCGCGCCTGCGGAGGTCATCACGACGCCCGCTTCCCTGCACAGCTCCAGCGTGCGCTTGGCAAGCCCCTTTGCGGTGTTGACGGAGACGAAGTAGCCGCCCGTCGGGCGCTGCCATTCGGCGATGCCGAGCGGTGCGATCTCCGCATCGAGCATATCCAGCACGCAGAGGAACTTCGGTCCCATGATCGCCGCGTGCTTCTTCATCAGCGCGAGCGTTCCCTCCATATCCTTGAGGTAAAGGACGTGGCGCAGCTGGTTGACCTTATCGCAGGAGATCGACTGCACGCCGATGAGCTTCAGCAGATACGCGATGTTCTCCTCGCTGGCGGCCATCACGGAGATGCCCGCGCCGGGGAAGGTGATCTTCGAGGTGGATGCGAATTCATAGACCATATCGGGATTGCCCGCCTCGCGGCAAAGCGAAATGATATCGGGGAACGGAACATAGTCGCCCGTAAACTCGTGGACGCAGTAGGCGTTGTCCCACATCAGGGCAAAATCCTTCGCGGCAGGCTTGAGCTCCGCGAAGCGGCGGATGGTCTCGGCGGAATAGATGATTCCGTCGGGGTTGGAGTACTTCGGCACGCACCAGATGCCCTTGACGGCGGGATCTTTCACCTGCTCCTCAACGAAGTCCATATCGGGTCCTTCCGCAGTCATCGGAACGGTGATAAGCTCGCAGCCGAAAGATTCCGTAATGCGGAAATGGCGGTCGTAGCCGGGTGCGGGGCAAAGGAACTTCACCTTGTCCAGCTTGCACCAGGGCGTGTCGGAATTTTTGAGTCCGTGGGTGAAAGCCTTGGAGATCAGGTCGTACATCAGCGTCAGGCTCGCATTTCCGCCGACGTAGCACTCCTCGGGTCTGCAGCCGAGGATCTCCGCGAAGAGCTTCTTCGCGGCGGGGATGCCGGCAAGCTCGCCGTAGTTCCGCACATCCAGTCCATCGGACAGGCACTGCGCGGGGTCGGACAGCGTGGTGAGCATATCGCTCGTCATATCCAGCTGTGCCTTGCTGGGCTTGCCGCGGGACATATCCAGCTTGAGGTTTTTCGCCTTGAGACCCTCGTAGAGTTTGGAAACAGCGTCAAACTCCCGGTTCACATCGGCAGCGGAAAGCGCGGCATACGCAATTTTCGACATATCGTTTCCTCCTGTTCGGGCAAAGTCCGCCCATCATTTCACAAATATACGGTCATTATAGCAAAGCTGTCCCGCGAGCGCAAGGCGAATCGGCAAAGAAATCCGCCTCTTTGCCCAATATCGGCAAAGAGGCGGTCGTTTTTGTTTACATGCTCTCGCGCAGGATCTGCAGAACATCCTCGCGGCTCAGCTGCTTGTAGCCGCCGCTGAGCAGGAACACGCCGTCCGCGATCCCCTCGAGCATTTCCTTTGTCGCGCCGAGATCGGAGATCTTCATCACGAGTCCCAGCTCGCGCATCCACGCTTCCATCGCCGCAAGACCCTCTTTTGCGATCGCCTCGTCGGTCTTTCCCTCGGGCGAAACGCCCCAGACATTCTGCGCGAAGCGGACGAATTTCTTCAGCCCATAGGGCAGGATGTGCCGATAATACGGCAGCGACACCGCCGCGAGCGTCATACCGTGCGTCGCATCGGTGTAAGCGCCGACGGACTGTCCGAGCATATGCACCATCCAGTCGGTCGCTTTTCCCTTCGCCACCATCGTGTTGAGCGCCCAGGTCGCCGTCCACATGATGTTGCTGCGCGCCTCGTAGTTTTCCGGATCACGGAAGGCGATGCGGGAGCTGTGCACGAGCGAGCGGTACAGTCCTTCCATCACATAGTCGGAGGTGTTGTCGTCCTCGCCGGAGAAATACTGCTCGCTGATGTGGCTGAAAATGTCATAGATGCCCGCGACCATCTGATATTTGGGCAGCGTGTAAGTGAACAGCGGGTTGAGGATCGTGAACTTCGGGAAAACCTCATCACCGAAAACGTGTCCGATCTTGCGCTTCTGCGCGTGGTTGGTGATGACGGCGCCGCCGTTCATCTCCGAGCCCGTGCCGACCATCGTCAGCACGCAGCCGACCGGGACGATCTCGCAGTCCGGCTCTTCCTCGCGCAGGTAATATTTCTCCCACGGATCTTCCTCGCAGCGGATCGAGACGGAGACCGCCTTCGCGTAGTCGCAGACGGAGCCGCCGCCGACGGCGAGGAGCAGATCGACCTTGTTCTCGCGGGCGATCTTCACACCCTCGTACAGCTTTTCCACAGTGGGATTGGGCATCACGCCCGCGTCCTCCACGACCGTCTTGCCGCAGTCCGCGAGGATGGCGATCACCTGATCGTAAATGCCGTTTTTCTTGATCGAGCCGCCGCCGTAAATGAGCTGCACGACGGGTCCGTATTTGGCAAGCTCTCCCTTGAGGAACTGCAGCGAGTCCTCACCGAAATAGAGCCGCGTGGGATTGCAGTATGTAAAATTACCGAGCATCGTCTTCCTCCTCTTCGTATCTTCCGTACAGTTTGGTCATTTCCAGGATTTCCTTCGCCAGCCGTTTTGTCGCCGCCCCCGGCAGCATACGCCACTGCCAGTTGCCGTCCGGCTTTCCGGGCGTGTTCATCCGCGCATCGCCGCCGAGACCGAGCCAGTCCTGCATCTGCGCCACAAACAGCGTCGCAGTGCTTCCCATTCCGCCGCGGAGCACGCCCTCGCGGAAGCCTTCGCGTTCGTTCAGCCCAAGGTAGCGGATCGCCTTTCTGACGTCCGCGGGCTTCGCCTCGTCGAACCACGCCGCCAGCGTCGTGTTGTCGTGCGTGCCGGTGTAGCAGACGCAGTGCGCGTCATAGCGGTGCGGCAGATAGTCGCTCTCCGTCTTCGCGTCAAAGGCAAACTGCAGCACCTTCATACCGGGAAGCCCCGACGCCTTCAGCAGCTCGTTCACATCCGGCGAGAGCACGCCGAGATCCTCCGCGATGAAGGAAACATCGCAGAACCAGTCCGTCAGCCGACCCACGAGATCAAGCCCCGGACCTTTGATCCATTTTCCGTTCTTCGCGGTCGTTTCGCCCGCGGGGACGGACCAGTAGCTCGCAAAGGCGCGGAAATGGTCGATGCGGATCACATCAAAAAGCTTCGCCGCGCCCGCCACGCGGCGGATCCACCAGCCGTAGCCGTCCTTCCGCAGCGCATCGTAGTCGTAGATGGGATTCCCCCAGAACTGCCCGTCCTCGGAGAAATAATCCGGCGGTACGCCCGCAACGGCCGTGGGGAGGTTGTCCTCGTCCAGCCGGAACCACTGCGGCTCCGCCCACACATCCGCGCTGTCGGGCGCAACATAGATCGGCAGATCTCCGATGACCCGAATACCGAGCTTTTCGAGGTATTCCTTCAGCGCACGCCACTGGCGGAAGAAGAGGAACTGAATATAGGTGAAGAGTTCTATATCCTCCCGCAGCTCCGTGCGGCTGCGCTCCAGCGCATCCGGTCTGCGCAGACGGATCTCCTCCGGCCACTCGGTCCAGGGACGCATCTTATGCTTTCTTTTCAGCGCCATAAACAGCGCGTAGTCCGCCAGCCAGTCGGCGTTCTCCTTTTCAAACGCGGAAATTTTATCCCGCTCCCGTTCCCAGCCGCGCGCCTTCGCCTGTTCAAGCAGGGCAAAGCGCGTCGTGTAGAGCCGTCCGTAGTCCACGCGCGCGGGATCGCCGTCTGCGTCGCAGGCGGCGACCTCCTTTTTGGTCAGCAGCTTGTCGCGGACAAGCAGATCGAGGTCGATAAAGTAGGGATTTCCCGCAAAGGTGGAAAAGCTCTGGTAGGGCGAGTCCCCGTAGCCGGTCGGACCGAGGGGAAGCACCTGCCAGTATGTCTGTCCCGCGGCGTGCAGAAAATCCGCGAACGCGTACGCCGCTTTTCCAAATGTGCCGATCCCATGCGGGGACGGCAGCGAAGAGATCGGCATCAGAATGCCGGAGGATCGTTTCATAGGTCTATCGCTCCTTGTGGAGTCAGTCTTTGCTCTACCTATACCCGCTTTTCCACGATTTGTCAAGGGATTCCCGTCGTTTCGGCGCACCGCCGTAAAGCGGCACACAAAGAAGCCTTCCCCTTGAGGGGAAGGTGGCTGCGGCAAAGCCGCAGACGGATGAGGTGGACTCCCCGTCTCTTGCCTCTCCCTATGGGTACGCGAAGCGTGCGCCGCGGTAGTGAATGATATGCCGGTGGCATATCAGAGCCGCGGCGGGACCGAGCCGCAGCGAGACAGGGGGACCGCTTGCGGTGGATGAGGTGTGATCCGTTCCGCTTCGCGGAACACCACTTCTCTTCACTATTCACTTTTCCCTCTTCACTATTTTTGCCGCTCGCGGCAACAAGAAAAGCAGGCTCTCCCACGGAGAGCCTGCTTTCTGCCTGTATGTATCAGTCTGCCAGTTCTTCCAGCATTTCCAGCGTCTGTTCGACGAGCGTCTGTCCGCCCTCCGGGCCGCAGATGTTGCAGAAGATCGAGGCGGAATAGCCCTTGTTCTCCAGTCCGCGCTGCGTGGGCAGATACGAGCCGCCGTCCACATTGCCGTCGCCCGTGAGCTGGACGATGAAGGTCTGCAGGAACGGGCTGCGCGCCTGAATACGGTGCTGATAGTCGATGTAGAGCTCGAAGCGGTTCGTCGCAAAGGCGATATCGCCGAGTCGGATGGTGTGCACCCGCGACGGCAGCGTCGGTGCGTTCTTCTGATCCTCGTACTTCTTCAGCGCGCGTTCGTTGCGTCCGCGCACCGCGGCCGCGCGGCTGGCGGCAAAGCGGATCTCGTCCGCCGTCGCCTTGCCCGCTTCGGGGACGAGGTCTTCCATCTGCTTGATGGTGTCGCGGCACCACTGCGCCTCTTCATCCGTGATCATACGCTTCGGAAGCTGCAGCGTGCGGACGATGTGCCGCAGCGGCACTTCGCGGTAAATTTCCTTCTTTGCCCAGCCATACACGTCGCGGACGCCGTCAAGGATGCGCTCGGCGATGTCCCTGCGCTCGGCAAAGGCCTTGTTCTTCTGGTCTTCCGTGCCGCGCTTGGCGTTTTCCTGATCGTATTCAATGCCGTACTTCAGCCGCATACGGCGCTGCTGCGCGTTCAGATAGTGCAGGATGCGCGGCGCGAGGTCGCCCGCAGCGGCACACTGCGGCAGAACGAACACATCCTCGCCGTACTCCTTTTTCACGCCCGCGCGCACTTCGCACCAGAAGTCCGCGGACAGCTTCGTGAGATGCTCGGAGGTCTGACTGGGGCAGGGAACGTTCACGATCATGCCGGTCAGCTTGTCGTTCTCGTCAAAGGTGAACAGCGCGTTGAGGAAGTGATCCGCGCCCGACTCATAGTGGGAGAAGAGCGGATCATTGGTCTTGCCGTACATCACGCCGTGTCCGTTCGGCGCAACGGCGTTCGGTCTGACCTTGGACATATCTTCAAAATAGACCGCGCGGCGCTGATGCGCGACGACGGCATAGCCGTAGCCGTAGGCGAAGCCGCCGGGCTTTCTGGTATTCCACGCTTCGACGATCGCCTCCGCGGTGCGCTCTGCAAAGAACGGCTTGTAGGTCTTTCCGTCGAAGTATTCCTGTCCGTCTGCCGAAACGGGATTGTCGACCTCGTTCATCGGGCCGGCCTCGTGGGTGTGCGTTGCACCGATCACGATCGCATCGAGCGGAATCGACGGATCCCTCTCCGCAACCTTCTTCATAACCATATCGACCACGCCGGCACGCAGAACAGTCACGTCCGTCGTGACCAGAATGGCGGCGTCCTGTCCCGCACCGCCGTCCAGGCACAGCGCCGTGGCGTACAGCGGATCGTGGATACCCTCGGAAATCCGCAGGTAGGTCTGTCCGGGGATCTGGAGCGGTCCCTCCATCGAGATCTCACGCTTCGCCCAGCCGATTTTGATTCGTTCCATACAGATCGCATCCTTTCCGATTTTCTTT
>JAFVWG010000260.1 GCA_017501805.1 Oscillospiraceae bacterium | reverse complement strand
GGTTAAAGTGAATATAATGTGTCCGTCCTGCCGCCGCCGGTACTCCGTCGAGGTTCCGAACGCGGCAGGCGTTTCTTCTGTCAGCTGTCCTTTTTGCTCGGCGCCGTACTCGGTGACGATCCAGCAAACGGTGAAGCAAAAGAAGGCGCCGGTCTCCGGTCCCGCTGCGGTCGCTCTGAAGGTGAAGCGCTGCGAGGTTGTCTCCGGTGTTGCCTGGCTTCTGATCGGCATTGTTCAGCTGCTCATGGTCTATACTGCGGCCGCTGGCGTCTGGAATGTTATCAATGCTATTGTGGCTCTTCGGAATTGTAAAAATATCACGCCTGGCAATCCGCACGTCGTTCCGTACTTTGAGGGGCGGAAGGTCTGGCTGATCGTCATGGCGGTCGTCAATCTGATTCTGGGTGGCGTCGTTGGTGTGCTGCTGGTTCTCTTCGACTGGCACGTCCGCGACTTCGTCCTGCGGAACCGTTCCGCGTTTGAGGGGGTGGCTTGATGTCGTTTTTTGGAGAGCTTCGCAGTCGGTTGCAAATGAGGCGCCTCGGTTTTACCCACGTGCGGGTTTCCACGGCGTTCGATGATTGTGTGTGCGAAAAGTGCAGGGCATACGAGGGGAAGGTTTTTCCAATTCTGAAGGCTCCCTCCTTGCCTTTTCATGATGGCTGCCGGTGCGTACTGGAATATCTCACGGCGGAAGACGTTTGAGGGTTGAGGTACCCCATTTAAGGGATGAGGTTTGAAGTTTAAGGTTTAAGGGATAAGGCGCGGAAAGCACCGTGCTTGTACTGTGCAAAAGAAGGAGGCGGTCTGATGCCAGTCTATAAAAATGAAAAACGCGGCACGTGGTTCGTCTCGTTCCGGTATAAGGATTGGGACGGTACACGCCGGCAGAAAAAGAAGGAAGGCTTCAAAACGCGCCGGGAGGCTTTGGAGTTCGAGCGCGAATTTCTGAAGAAGAAGGGCGGCGGTACCGATATGTCCTTCGGCTCCCTGGTGGAGCTCTACATGGAGGACTGCAGCTCGCGTCTTCGTCCGACGACGTTGGAGAATAAGCGCTGGCTCTTCGATTCTAAAATTCTACCCACGTTCCGGTCTGTGCCGGTGAACGAAATCACGCCCACGATGATTCGCCGGTGGCAGAACGGTCTGCTCGCGGATCCTGCTGGGTATTCTCCCACGTATCTGAAGACTGTCAATAATCAAATGTCGGCGGTGATGAATTACGCCGTCCGGTTCTATGGGTTGCCGTCAAATCCGGTAGTGGTGTGTGGTCCCTTCGGGAAGAAGACGGCTGATGAGATGCAGTTCTGGACGCGCGACGAATTCCGTCGCTTCATTGAGTGCGTAAAAAAACCAGCCGCGAGGCTGGCTTTCGAGCTGCTGTTCTGGACTGGTATGCGGTCCGGGGAGCTGCTGGCTCTGACGCTCCTGGACGTGGACTTCGAGCGGTCGCGCATTTCCATAACGAAAACGGCGGCGCAGGTCAAAGGTGAGACGGTTGTGCAGCCTCCGAAGACGCCGCGCTCGAACCGTGTCGTCTCGGTTCCTCGTTTCGTCCTGGCTCTGATCCGCGACTACGCCGATCGGCTGGTTGACTATGAGCCTGGCGACCGTCTGTTCTATTTCACGAAGCACGTCCTCTCTAACGAAATGGCGAGCGGTAGCAAAGCTGCAGGCGTGAAAAGGATCCGCGTTCACGACCTCCGGCACTCTCACGCTTCGCTTCTGATCGAGATGGGTTTCTCTCCGCTCCTGGTGTCTGAACGTCTGGGGCACGAAAACATCCAGACGACGCTGCAGACGTACTCGCATTTGTATCCGGATAAGCAGGAGGAGGTCTCCTCCCGGTTGGAAACTGACGAAGCCGAGAATTATGCCGGCGTGGTCTCGGAGTTCGAGAAAAAAATCGAGGACTTGCAGTAAAGTGTTACGTTTTTGGTACGCTGGGTAAAAAAATAAAGCCGTAATCCCTTTATTTTCAAGGGGTTACGGCTTTTTGGTTCTTATTCCCACTCTTTCGTAGCGGGTTGGCACGAGGTTTTGTGTCGTGTTTTCTGGTGCATTTCGTGCCTCTATTATCTCTATTGTCTCTGGTGGTTTCGGCTTGCGATTTTTCTGTTACGCTTTTGTTACGCTTCCGTCTTCGTCAACGTCCACGCCTTTGCTCTGAAGCAAAGCCACCGCTGCTTCGTTGTAAAAGTCCGACCGGCTGTATGCGGTTTCGGTCTCCTCGCTGTGCTTCTCGACGTAGTCGTCGATAAGGTCAAGCATACCGACGGGAATGTGTACCGTGACCGGTACGCGCCTGGTCTTGTTCTTCATGGGTCTTCCGTATGCCATTGCGATCTCCTCCTTTTCAGCCGTTGGTTTATTATATCATTTCCCGGCTGGTTTTTCAATGGGTTTCTCGGTAGTCGAGTGTTTCACGTGGAACATCTCGCTTTGCGGGATTTCTACCAGTTCTGGTGGCGCAGCTCCTTCAGGATCACCAGGAGCGTGCCTTCGACGCGGCATCTGAAGTATGCCTTGTCGCGATCGCCCAGGGCATCCTTGAGGGGACCTTCGAGCGGTAGGTGGGTGGGCGGTATGGTTCCGCATTTGCTATAAACGAGCGCCGGTGATCCTTCGGGAAAGATGGGGCGCTGCACCTTGACTTTGTATGTTTTCTCCATCAGTCGCATTCCTCCACGTCGAAGCTGAAGCCGTCCGCGATGTCCTGCTGGATCTTCGGATCCGTGGCGATGTGGTCTCTCGCTTCTTTTTCTGTTTCAAATTTGCGGCCGTAGCCTTTGGTGCCGTTGTAGTATCTCACGATTCTGTACATGGTGTTTCCTCCTTTAGTGTTACTCTCGCCGGGTCGGCGTATGATACGCTGTGCTTGCATTTGTCGAGCAGCTGTACGAAGGGCGTCGGGTTGCCCTGGTCGTCGTAATCGTACCCCGCCTGCTTGATGCGAAGGTATTCGATTCCGTTGTGAATGACCGGCAGGCGCTGCTTGGCTGCCTCGGTCGCTTCTTTAAGATTCACGTTTCTCGACCTCCTCCTTCAGCCAGGCGATGGACATTCCGTGTCTTACGAATTCTACCGTGAGGCTGTGCTTGCAGGCATTTCCGAGGACATCGTAAATGAAGGCGATGTCGTCCTCCGAGAAGGCTGTGTCCAGGAAGTTGTTCACGCCCTGCAGCATGAATTCGTGAAATCTCCGGTTGCGCCACTCCTGCGAGTATGGCGCTGTTTTGTGCGCCGGTCTGGAGAACCATTCGAGGACTTTACACTCGATGTCTTCCGGGGTTCTGCAGTTCGATAGGATGATGTACTGGTTGCTTCTTTCGTGGGCGATGAATTCGTCGCGCGGGTTGATGAAGCTGTTCGGGAACGACGTCAGGAGTGCGTCTCTGGCTTCCTGCAGCGCGGCTGCGTTCTTTTTGCGATCGGCGTCTTCCTCCAGCTTCACGGCGATGTCCTCCGGTCTGATGCCGTTCTCATGTGCCAGCTGGTTCTTCGTGGCTTCGAGCTCGCCCTCAAAGGTGCCCTCCAGGGTGTAAGCCAGGAGCTCGCGTCCGTCCGGGGCGTAGAATACTACCCATTTTTTCATTCTTCCACCTCCAGCTCTCTTCCGCATACCGAGCAGAATTTTCTCGGCAGCTCTCTCTTTCCGAAGCGATCCTGGCTGATGACCTTGATCTCGCTCGCGGTCATACTCTGGTCTCCGAATTCGTCGGTCTGCATTTTGCACCAATGGCAGCCTTTGTCCTTCTTTTCTGCTTCTCCTTCGAAGGCGGCGAGCTTCCTGCAGACGTCTGTCATGAATTCGCAGTCCTTCTTCTTGCATCCCATACCGGAGCATGGCTCTTTGAAGCACTCCGGGAAGTATGGCAGTCCGTCGTTGTACGCGGTCAGTCTGCCTTCGGTCTGAATTTGCCCTAATTTCAGGGCGGCTTTGATGGTCTCCCACGCCTGGGCGATCGGGAGGTGCTCCATGTCCACCATCTTATTGTTCGACGGCGGGATCGTGCTGTCGAGCACGGTTATCGCTTGCTTGAGGTTCATTTCATCTTCTCCTTTGCTTCTTTCGCTGCCTCGTAGTCGAGGAATACGGTCTTTCCGAATTCCGCCAGGACGCGCTCCAGGTTGTAGTAGGTGAGGCGCGATTCCTTTATGAATGTGAATTCCGGGTGGGTGATTTTGGGTCGCTTGGTTACCAGGATGTATATCTTGGTTCCGATCGGGCAGGGCGGCATAAGCGCCCCGCGATACAGAAGGTGGTCGACGATGTCTTCCGGCGTGAATTCCTCGCAGGAGGTTATGTATTTGACCTCCTGCAGCATACGTTCTCTCTGGCTCATGCTGTTGCCTCCTTCGGTCTGGTGAGTGTGTACGTGCGGCCGTCTTCGTCGCGGATCTCGACGTGGCTCACGGTGTCGGCTACGGCGCCGGCGATTCGGCTTGCTGCTACGAGAATGCTCGCGGGGATCTTCTCGCCCTCCTTGAGGGGCACGGTCAGGATCATCTGTTTCATGGCTGCACCTCCTGGACGATCTCCCATTCCTTCAGGTTGAAGTTGGAGAGGTCGTAGTATTCGATCTCGCAGTCTGGGTGGAGCTTCAGGTACGCGGGGTTCGTCGCCATGACGCCGAGGCTTTCGTCTCCGGATGCTGTCGTGGTGGCGTACACCTTTTCGGTGTCGCCGTTGTCGTGTCTGATGGTCATACCTGCCTGGATGGGTGTGCCGTGCTTGTCTGTGAAGTTCATGTTCGTTCCTCCTTATTTTTGAATGAGCGACCGGAGGAGGGCATTTTCCTGCTCCAATTCCTGAAGTCTTCTCTTGAGCTGCGCTTTTTCTCCGCTGCGGCTGAACCATTCCTCCATACGCTTGACTATGGGAGAGGTTCCATCAACCTCCGGGGAGTAGAGCCAGAAGCCGGTGTTCTCCGGATCGATGCCTACCTGCTTGGCGATCAGGTCTATGACCTCTCTCGCTGCTTGGTATCTCTTAAAAAATAAATCATTGCTTCTGTCTTTCATCCTGCAGAAGTCTGCCAGAGTTTCTTTTTCGAAGGTATCGTAACGGTGCGGGTCCTTATCCTGCGCCATCGTTCCTTCGTAGCGAGCGAGAAGTTCTACCTCTCGCTCGTCTATGATGTATCGCTCTTTGCTCATGTGGCTGCCTCCTTCCTTAAAGTCCCAGCTCTGCTTTGAGAGCCAGGAGCTCGTTTGCTACGCGCTCCGCATCTTCCTCGGTGCCGTCAACCTCCGGGACGCTATCTTCGAGGAGCTTCGCGAGGTAGTAGAAGGTTACCGTCTGCAGGAATTGCTTTCCGCAGAAGCGGATGTCCTTCAGGTAGGAAGCTGCGCCGCCTCCAAAGCCGCAGAAGCCTTCGTCGTAGACGTTCTCCATCGATTCTTTATAAATGGTATTGAAGAGTGCCTTCGGATCCATCATAAACTGGCGGGCGTCTTCGCTCTTTTCGTCGTACCAGGAGTTTACGAATTGCCATTGATCGTTCGCGCAGTATTTGATGTTCTTGACCGCTTTCTTCTGCTTGAGGTTGAGGTCAGTCTTCAGGCTGGTGATTCCGAGGGTGGGTGCGAGTTTGGGCATTCCTACGATTTCTCTGTAATTTGTTTTCATGGTGGTGTCCTCCAATTTGTTATTTTTGTTTTGGTGTATCCCGGAGGGGAAGGCGCCGAGGTTACCTTTCGCAGCCGTTACCGTCCGCCGGCTTTCCCGGTGCTCTGACCGCTTCCGCCCGACTTGCACTGTCGCATTCTGTTTTATCCTCGGAGG
>JAFVWG010000259.1 GCA_017501805.1 Oscillospiraceae bacterium | reverse complement strand
GATCCCCGACGGCTTTGTTGTCGGCTATGGGCTGGATTATAAGGAATACTACCGCAATCTGCCCTGCGTGGGCATTCTGAAGAAGAGTGTATATCAGGACGAATGATCTTACGTAAATGCCATTGGTAGCAAATGTGAAGGGAAGCTACCAAAGCGCGAGCATGGATGGTATATTCATAAAGATTGATAGGATATACAAGTGCGTCAAATTAGGGCTCATTGAGTAGAAGGGTGCACGTCCATACAATGCTCAGTTTGGTGAACGATCTGTGTCTTCGCACCGCACCAAAGCCTCCCTCTGATGAGGGAGGTGTCAAAAATCTTTGATTTTTGACGGAGGGAGAGAAAATGAAAGCCTATAACAAAGAGAATATCCCTCTGGCTAAGGCATTACGGAAAAATATGACCCCTTGGGAACGGAAGCTGTGGTATGATTTCTTGCGCAGCTATCCGATTCGTTTTCAAAGGCAAAAAGCGATAGGAAACTATATTGCAGACTTTTATTGCGCCAAGGCGAGATTGATCATTGAACTTGATGGTGGAGGACACTATACGCCGGAGCAGGCAAGGAAAGATGAAGAACGGACCAAGGCCTTGAATGCTATGGATCTAACGGTGGTAAGAGTTTGCAATTTGGATATTGACCGAAATTACCGCGGCGTATGCGAGTATATTGATCGTATGGTACAAGATTCTCTCCCTCAGTCAGCTTCGCTGACAGCTCCCTCGTCAGAGGGAGCCTTGGATGCTGCGAAATCGAAACAATAGGAAAAAACCGCCCTATGAAAAACACATAGGGCGGTTTCGTTTTTTCTTTTATCGTTCGGCAAAGAATGTGCGGACGGCGGATTCGTCACGGTGGACTTGTTCGATCAGCGCGTCGGTGCTGTCAAAGTGCTGCTCGGGACGCAGGAACGCGTGGAGAAGCAGGCGGATCGGCTTGCCGTAGAGATCGCCCGAGAAGTCGGGCAGCCAGCTCTCCGCAAGGGGGGCGGAAAGCGCGCCGAGCGTGGGATGCACGCCGATGTTTGTGACGGAGATATATTCCCGACCGTCGACCTCGACCGTTGCCGCGTAAACGCCGTTGGGAGGCAGAAGCCGTGCTTCAAGCGGAAGATTTGCGGTCGGGAAGCCGAGCCGCGCACCGTTGTGCAGTCCGTGGACGACCGTTCCGCAGAGCAGAAACGGATGACCGAGCAGACGCAGCGCGGCGTTAAAATCGCCGCTTCGCAGCAGAGCGCGGATGCGCGTGGAGGAGACGGGAGGGCCGTCAAGGCAGACCTGCGGCACAACGCGGCAGGGGACGCCGCGTTCCGCGCAGAAGGCGGAAAGCAGCTTCGCAGTTCCCTCCGCACCGCGTCCGAAACGGAAATCCTCGCCGCAGACGAGCAGTCCCGCGTTGAGCGCTCCGAGAAGCATTTCTTCCGCAAAGACCTGCCAGGGCGTCTCGCGCAGCGTCTTATCAAAGGGCAGAACACGGACGGTCTCGATGCCGTAAAAGCGGCGCATCAGCTCCCGCCGTTCCTCCGGCGTGGAGAGAAGCATCGGCTCACCGCCTCGCAGAGCCTGCGCCGGGTGCGTGTCGAAGGTCAGAGCGACCGACGAGAGACCCGAAAGCTTTGCCGCTTCCGACGCCGTGCGGAGCAGCGCGCCGTGTCCGATATGTACCCCGTCGAAAAAACCGAGGGCGACTGCGTTCTTCTGCGCCACTTAATCCACCTCAAAAAAGCTTTTGATCGTTTTTAGTTCGCCGTTTTTGCCCTCGGCGAGGGCGAGAAAAGCGCCGTCCGCTCCGTACAGACGGAAGCTGCCGTCCCGATCCCAGGGGGCGATCGCGGCGCCGTTGCGGATCTTCTTTTCCTGCTTTGCCGTCACCGTGACGGCGGGGCTGTCCGCAAAGAGACTGTCCACAGGGAGCAGGAACGCCGTGGGATCCTCCGCGGCGGTGATCTCCTCCATCGTATGGCTCTGCGCGAGCGTGTAGCAGCCCGCCTGTGTGCGGTTGAGGCTCTCCATACAGCCGCCGCAGCCGAGCGCCTGCCCCAGATCGTGGCAGAGGGTGCGGACGTAGGTTCCTTTGCTGCAGCGGACGGAGAAGCGATACAGATCGTCCGCACCATCCAGAAGGCGGAGGGAGAGGATCTCGATCTCGCGCGGCGTGCGCTCGATCTCCTTGCCCTGCCGCGCCAGCTCGTAGAGCTTTTTTCCGCCGATCTTGATCGCGGAATACATCGGCGGCAGCTGCCGCTGCTTTCCGAGAAAGCGCGGAAGGAGGGCTTCCAGCGCCGCGCGGTCTGCTTCCACGGGGCGTGTTTCGAGCACCGTGCCGGTCGTGTCCTGCGTGGTCGTTGTGACGCCGAGGCGCAGACCTGCCTCGTATTCCTTTTCGGCAGAGGTGAAGAACTCGACCGCGCGCGTGGCGCGTCCGACAAAGACAGGCAAAACGCCGGTTGCCATCGGGTCAAGCGTGCCGCCGTGCCCGACGCGCTTCTCATGAAACACGCCGCGCAGCTTGGCGACGACATCCTGACTCGTCCAACCGGCGGGTTTATTTACGATTAAAATTCCGTTCGGCATCAGATCGCACCGAGCCTTTCCAGCGTTTCCAAAACGGTTTTTCTTGCTTCCTCAAGACTGCAGGGGAGCGTTGCGCCCGCCGCTGCGGGATGACCGCCGCCGCCCCAATTCGCGCAGATGTCGGAAGCGTTCCACGGCGCGTAGGTACGCAGGGAGATCTTCGTCCCGTCGGAGACGGTGCGCAGCATCATACCGAGCTCCACGCCCGCAATGTCGCGGGGGAAGCCGGAGATATCGTCGAGATCGGCTTCATCGACGCCGAATTCCTTCAGCACGGCGTCCGGCAGAAGGCACAGCGCCGTGCGTCCCTCGCGGTAGAACTCCGCATGCTGCGTCAGATAGGCCTCCAGACGCAGGCGGGGGAGCGATTTTTCCAAAAACAGGACGCGGTTCCAGCGGAGCGTGTCTGCGCCGGCTTCCAGACAGCGCGCGGCGGCACGCAGGGTGCTGCCGGTGGTGTTTCCGTAGCGGAAGCAGCCGGTGTCGGTGGAGAGCGCGACATAAAGCGCCTCGGCGATCGCCTCGGTCAGCGGCACTTCCATTGCATCAAGAAGCGCAAGGATGACCTCGCCGCAGGCGGCGGCATCCGCCGAAACGAGCGTCTGCTTCGCAAACGCCCGGTGCGAGCCGTGGTGATCGATCGAGAGCTGCGTCTCGTCCGCCAAATGCGCATACCGCGCGGGAAGCAGACCCTGTGCCGCGACATCGACCGAGATGACGCACCCGCCCGCAGTCTCGGCATCGCCGATCAGCCCCTCCGCCAGAACGGCGAGGCGCGGCGTGAGCTCCGGGTTCGGGAGGATCTGCGCGCGCTTTCCGAGCGCACGAAGACCCCGGCACAACGCACAGGCAGACCCCACGGTATCACCGTCGGGTCTGCGATGTGTCAGGATCAGATAGTCATTGTTTGAAAGCAGGAAGTCAGCTGTCTTGCGGATCGTCATTCTGCGGATCCTCCTTCGGGATGTTCAGACCGGCCAGCAGGTCCGCGATGTGTGCGCCGTAGCCGATGGAGGTGTCCTCTGTGAAGATCAGCTCCGGTGTGCAGCGCAGACGCAGACGCGCGCCGAGCTCCCGACGCAGCCAGCCGCCCGCGGACTTGAGTCCCTTGAGCGTTTCCTGTGTTCTTTCCTTATCCAGCACGCTGATGAAGACTTTTGCATAGCGCAGGTCGGTAGTGGTCTCCACAGCGGTGACCGAAACCATCGACTGCTGTACGCGCGGGTCTTTCAGCGAGCGGATCAGTGCGGCAAGTTCCTGTCGGATCTCTTCATTGATCCGACCGATTCGATTGGATGCCATAGTGCGTTCCTCAGTCCTTGATCTCTTCCATCACGAAGCATTCAAAGACGTCGCCTTCCTTGATATCGTTGAATTTTTCGATGGACATACCGCACTCGTAGTTTGCGGCGACTTCCTTGACGGAGTCCTTGAAGCGCTGCAGAGAGCCGAGCTGTCCTTCGTGCACGACGATGTTGTCGCGCAGCACGCGCACCTGCGCGTCTCTGGTGATCTTGCCGTCCTTGACGTAGCAGCCGGCGATGGTGCCGATCGCGGAGACCTTGTAGGTCTGGCGCACCTCGGCGTGACCGATGATCGCTTCGCGGAACTTCGGGGCAAGCATACCCTTCATTGCGTCCTGGATCTCCTCGATCGCATCGTAGATGACGCGGTACATCCGCATATCCACCTTCGAACGGGCGGCGGACGCCGCAGCGACGGAGTCCGGACGGACATTGAAGCCGACGATGATCGCATTCGCGGTGGAGGCCAGCAGCACGTCGGATTCGTTGATCGCGCCGACGCTTGCGTGGATGACCTTGACGCGGACCTCTTCGTTGGAGATCTTCTCCAGCGAAGCCTTGACCGCTTCCGCACTGCCCTGCACGTCTGCCTTGACGATCAGGCGCAGCTCTTTCATTTCGCCCGCCTGCATCTGCTGGAAGAGATTGTCCAGCGTGACCTTGGTCTGCAGCTGCGCGGCGGCTTCCTTGATCTCTTCTTTCCGCTTCTCAACGAGCTGGCGTGCCATACGCTCGTCTTCGACGGCGTTGAATTCGTCGCCCGCGCCGGGAACTTCGGCAAGACCCGTGATCTCCACAGGGGTGGAGGGACCTGCCTTCTTGACGGTGCGACCCTTGTCGTCCGTCATCACGCGGACGCGGCCGACTGCCGTTCCGGCGATGATGACATCACCCTGCTGCAGCGTGCCGTTCTGCACGAGCAGCGTGGCGATCGGGCCGCGGCTCTTGTCCAGCCGTGCCTCGATGACCGTGCCCTTTGCGCGGCGGTTGGGGTTCGCGCGGAGCTCCTGCATCTCTGCGGTGAGCAGCACCATTTCAAGCAGCTTGTCGATGCCGTCGCCCTGCTTCGCGGAGATCTTGCACATGATCGTGTCGCCGCCCCATTCTTCGGGAACGAGCTCGTACTCCGTGATCTGCTGCATAATGCGGTCCGGGTTGGCACCGGGTTTATCCATTTTGTTGATCGCCACGACGATGGGGATGTTTGCGGCCTTGGCGTGGTTGATCGCCTCGACGGTCTGCGGCATAATGCCGTCGTCCGCAGCGACAACGAGGATCGCAACGTCCGTGCACATCGCGCCTCTGGCGCGCATCGAGGTGAATGCCGCGTGACCCGGCGTGTCGAGGAAGGTGACCGACTGGTCGCCGACCTTGACGGTGTAAGCACCGATGTGCTGCGTGATGCCGCCCGCTTCGCCGGAGGCAACGTTCGTGTCGCGGATGGCGTCGAGCAGGCTGGTCTTGCCGTGGTCGACGTGACCCATAACGACGACGACCGGGCTGCGCGCTTCGAGTTCCTCGTCGGTATCCACGTGGTCGTCGAAGAGCTTTTCTTCGATGGTGACGATGATCTCCTTCTCCACGCGGCAGCCGAGCTCTGTGGCGACAAACTCCGCGGTGTCAAAGTCGATGGTCTGGTTGACGGATGCCATCACGCCGTTTTTCATCAGGCATTTGATGACTTCGGCGGCGGTTTTCTTCATACGGGAAGCCAGCTCGCCCACGGTGATCTCATCAGGGATCTTGACGGTGAGCGGCGTCTTCTTGACGATCTCCAGCTGCAGGCGGCGGATCTTTTCCTGCTCCTCGTTGCGGCGCTTGTTGCCGAACTTCGAGCGCTGCTGCTGTTTCGCGCGGCTGCCGATTTTCTGCTTGCCGCCGGTGTAGTTCTGCACGCGCTCGGAAACCAGCTCGTCCGCGTGGTCGTCAAAGCGGGCTGCGTTGACGGTGACGGCGCTCGTGTCGATGACGCGGCGCTCGCGCTTGCGCTCCGGCTCCTTGGGCTTTTCGGGCGCGGCTTCCTTTGCGGGCTGCGCCGCGGGAGCGGCTTCCGCAGGCTTTTCCTCAGCAGGCTTCGGAGCTTCCTTCTTCGGCGTGGGAGCCACGGCGAAGACCTTCTCCAGAGAATCGATCTGATTCTCAAGCGTGATGACGTCGAAGATCAGATTGAGCTGTTCCTCCGTCAGCACCTGCTGGGCGCTTTTCGGTTTTTCGTAGAATCTTGCGACGATCTCCGTAACGACCTTGGAGGAAAAACCAAAGTCCTTTGCGACGTCGCCGATGCGATATTTGATCAAAGTGCTCACACAAACACCTCCATTATTTCTTGCCGTACCGTTGGTTCTTCTTGTGCGCCTTTTCTTCCTTCCGACGCTGTTCCACGCGGGTGACCGCCCGCGTGAGCTGTTCCAGCAGGTCGCCGAAACGCTCCGGCTCGTCGAGCGCGAGCACAAAGGCACGCGCCAGCGAGACATCGGTCAGTGCGGCAATGGGGCACACATTCCGTCCCACGGCAGTTCCGATCTCTTCCTTGGTGAAGGAGAGTTCGATGCGCGGCGGTTTTCCGCTGCGCATGAAATAGTCCGAGCGATGACGGACGCTGTCGCCCGCGTCCTTTGCCAGAAGCATCAGTCTGGCGTGACCGCTCCGACAGGCGGCGGAGACCGCCTCTTCGCCGAGTGCGACACGCCCGCCTTTGCGGGCAAGTCCCAAAAGACCAAGCGCTTTATGCATCCGGATTCGCCTCCAACTGCCCGAGCAAGGCTTCGTAGATCTCATCCGGAACAGCGCCGTCGAACGAGCGGGAGAGCGCGTTTGCCTTACGCGCCTTCTGCAGACACGCGGCTTCCGGGCAGAGGTAGGCGCCGCGCCCGGGGGCCTTGCCCTTGAAGTCCAGCGAGATCGCACCGTCCGGTGCACGCACGACGCGGATCAGCTCTTTTTTCGGTTTCATTTCCCGACAGCCGACGCATTGCCGCATCGGGATCTTCTTTTGTGCCATGGTTTCGCCTCCTCGTTTTCGGGACAGTGGGCGAACGATCACTCTTCCGCAGAAATCTCCGGCAGATCGTCTTTCTGCGACTCGGGCTTGATGTCGATCTTATAGCCGGTCAGACGCGCCGCAAGACGGGCGTTCTGACCTTCCTTGCCGATGGCGAGGGAAAGCTGATCGTCCGGAACGATGACGCGGCACGCCTTCGCGGTGCCGGGGATCAGGTCGACCGAGATGACCTCGGACGGGCTCAGCGCGGAGGCGATGAACTGCGCGGGATCTTCCGACCACACGACGATGTCCATCTTCTCGCCGCCGAGCTCTTCGACAACGGCGTTCACACGCGCGCCGCGTGCGCCGACACAGGCGCCGACGGCGTCGATATTTTCCTCCGTGGCGCAGACGGCGAGCTTCGTGCGGAAGCCCGGCTCGCGGGCGACGGATTTGATCTCCACCTCGCCGGATTCGATCTCCGGCACGTTCAGCTCGAACAGGCGCTTCACGAGACCCGGATGGGTACGGGAAACGATGACCTGCGGACCGCGGGTGCTTCTGCGCACCTCGACCACATAGACGCGGACAAGGTCGCCTTCGATATAGCGCTCGCCGCGGATCTGCTCCGAAGCGGCAAGCAGCGCGTCCGTGCGCTCGTTGCCGAAGCCCAGGCGCACGAGCAGGTCGCCGGATTCCGGCTCCACCCGCACGACGGTGCCGGTGAGGATCTCATGCTCCTTGGAAGAGAAGCTTTCGAACACCAGACCGCGCTCCGCTTCGCGGACGCCCTGCGTGATGACCTGCTTTGCGGTCTGCGCGGCGATGCGGCCGAAGTTCTGCGTGCGGATCACAACGTCAACGATGTCGCCGAGCTCCGCCTTTTCTTCGATCAGCTTCGCGGCGTCCAGCGAAATTTCCGTCGCGGGCGAGATGACCTCGTCCACAACTTCTTTTTGTGCATACATATGGACTTCGCCGCCGTCAAATTCCACAAACACGTTGTCCGTGTAGCCGCCGTGGTCTTTTTTGTAAGCGGCGAGGAGTGCCTGCGTGATCTTGTCCAGCATATAGTTCTGCGGAATCCCGCGTTCTTTTTCCAGAAGCGCGAGCGCCTCAAAGATCTCTTTGTTCATATTTTTCGGATCCCTCCTAAAATTCTGCATAGAGCCGCACGAGTGCGACCTGCTGCTTTTCAAAACGCCGTTCGGCATCTGCGGCACGGATCGTGACCGCGCCGTCGTCGAAGCCGACAAGCTCGCCTACGAATTCCTTGGCGCCGTCTGCCGGGGCATAGAGACGGACAAGCACCTTGCTGCCGCAAAACCGCTCGAAATCCTCCGCCCGTTTGAGCACGCGCTCGATCCCGGCGGAGCAGACCTCGAAGTTGTAGCTTTCCGCGATGGGGTCGGCTTCGTCGAGCACGGGGTCCATTGCGCGGGAGACCGCTTCGCAGTCGCGGATGTCCACGCCGCTGTCCTTGTCGATGTAGATGCGGAGAAAACGATCCGCTCCTTCGCGGACGTATTCGACATCCCAGATCGTGCAGCCCTGTGCCGCGACGATCGGCTCGGCAAGCCGCCAAACCGTTTCGGTGATCTTCATACAACGCCTCCTTAAGGCAAAACAGTGCCGAAAAGCTGTGCATTCAGCAAAAGAGAGCGGGGAACGAACCCCACTCTCAAGTCGAACATTTACCTTACAATAGGGACTATATCATATTTTCTCCCGTTCTGCAAGTAAAAAAACGAAAAAGTGTACCATTTTTCCAAATTTGTGTGACAATACCGAAGCTTCCAAAAAAATTCGCGCGATCTTTCGGAAAAACGGGTGAAAAAATAACGCGTATATGTTATAATGTGCAGGAATGTATTCTGAGGAGTGTTTGCTATGCGCAAAATGAATGAACGCACCCGAATGTGCGCCGCATTTTCCGTGTTGACCGCGATCGGTTTTCTGCTCCGATATCTGCAGCTTGCGACGGGGTACGATGCGGACGGACTGCCGCTTCCCGGAGCGGGCGTACTGCTCGGCGTGTTTTCGGTCGGTACTGCGGCTGCCGCCGCGCTGTACTGCAGAAAGCTGCAGGATCGCACGAGCTGTGAGGAGGCGTTCTCCTTCTCAATGCCCACTGCCATCGTTTCCTTTGCGGGAGCGGGGCTGATCCTCGCGGGCTGCCTGATGGACCTTTCCGCATCGGGATTGGACAAGGTCTCAGCGCTGCTCGGCATTGTCTCCGCGCTCGTCATTGTGGCGCAGCAGGGGGCGCTGTACAACAACAAAACGATGCATCCGATGATCGGGATGATCCCGATCGCCTTCTACATCGTTCGTCTGATCTGTGATTTCAAGCAGTGGAGCACCGACCCGATCATTCTGGATTACTGGGTCAAGCTCTTTGCGATGCTTGCGATCCTGCTTGCATCGTATTACTGCGGCGGCTTTGCCATCAACAAGGGCAAACGGGGCGTGACGGTGTTTTTCTGCCTGATGGCGGTGTTCTTTTCCGTGCTGAGTCTTGCCGACGGCGGCGCGGAATTCAGCCTGATCGCGGGCGGCTCTATGCTTTGGGAGGGCGCTTGCGGCTGGCAGCTGCTCCGCCCCGACGGAGACCCCGCAGGAGAGCAAACGCCGGAGGAATGATCGGCAGCACGGCGCGCACGACATGTATGGCGCGAAGCTGCAGGAGCATGCGGAACTCCAGACGGCTCTCTTCACCGAAGGCGCAGGTCAGCTCGATCCGCTCGTTTTGCTCGCAGACGCGCAGTGCGCTGTGCAGCGCGGCAAGCGCGGGGTAGAGAAACGCACAGATGCGTCCGTAGGTATCCGCCGTTTCCGCGGGATCATCCCCGCCGACACGGCAGAGAAGGGTAAGCTCCTTTACGACGATGCCCCGCACGACCGTGCCGAGACCCTGCACGGTTTTGCCGAGCAGTTCGGAAAGCTCCTGTGTGTGAGCCCGCAGCGTGCGGAGATTTAAGGAGAGCTTCTGCTTTTCGGGATCGGGAGCGTCTGCTTTCGGCTTCTTTTTGGGGGAAGGGGCGTTTCCGCCGAAACGGAAGAACAGCACACTTCCGCGCAGAAGAAAACCGCTTTGCGCGTCGTAGGTGAGAAGCAGCCTTCCGGGGATCAGAACAAGCGCGGCGGCAAACAGCGCAAGCGCCGCCAAAACGATGCCGACAATACTCCACGCGGTCATTCGATCCCCTCCTTTACGCAATCTTTTCACATCGTATTATACCCCGCGGGACGCGGTAATTCAACTTCGGAAAATCCAACGCGCCGCACGGTGCGTTTTGCCAAAAATCGGATACGGAGGAATCACTATGAAACATCTGAAACAATTGGTCGGAGCAATCCTTGCGATCAGCCTGCTGCTCGGCACGGCGGCCGCTGTGCCGGTCGCGGACGTGTCGGTCCTGCGGGAGGAAGCAGCCGTATCCGAGCAAAACGGATATATCGTCAAGCTTCGCAGGGACGGCAGCCGTATGCGTCTGCAGACCGCGGACGATGCGCTGGAGCCGATCGCCTACGCGGCGGACTACTACGTTGCACAGACGATCGAGGAGCTTCGCCCCTATCTGGAAGCGGATCTGGTCGAGAGCCTGGATGCGAACGTGCGGATGGAGCTGCTCGAGGAGGAGCCCGCTCCGCTGACCAACGACCCGAATGTTACCAAACAGTGGTATCTGGAACGGATCCAAGCGCCTTCTCTCTGGAACGGCGGGCTGGACGGCGACGGCGTCACGGTCGCGCTGATCGACTCCGGTGTTCTGGACACGCACGAGGACCTTGCCGGGGTGAACATCGTGGGACGGAACTTCTGCGGCGGCGTGGTGGAAGGCGAGCAGCAGTATCCGGAGATGTACCGGGATACGAACGCGAACGGTCACGGCACCGCGGTGACGGGCATTGTGGCAGCGACGCGCAATAACGAGCTTGGCATTGCCGGTCTGCTCGACAAGGTGAAGATCCTCAGTCTGCGCTGCTTCTCGCCCAACAACGAAGCGCCGCAGGACGTCCGCGGCAACTACGTGGACACGGTGATCTCCGCCGTCAGCTACGCGATGGAGCAGGGTGCGGACGTCATCAATATGAGCATCGGCGTGAAAACGCAGGTCAGCGCTCTTGAGACGAAGCTCCGCGAGGCGGCAAATGCGGGCATCATTCTGGTCGCCGCCGCAGGCAACTACGGCGTGAGTGATCCGAGCACTCCCGTGTATCCCGCATCCTACGACTTTGTCGTGAGCGTTGCGGCTATGAAGTCGGACAACCGCATTATGGACAGCTCGCAGAAAAACGAGCAGGTGACCGTTGCCGCGCCCGGCAACGCCATCTGGAGCACGAGCAACTCCGGTACCGCCGCGTACTCCGAGCTGAGCGGCACTTCGCTGGCTTCGCCCATCGTTGCGGCGCTTGCCGCCGTCGTCAAGCAGAAGGACGGAAAGATCGACACGGCGGGCTTTATGCGCCTGCTGCAGAAGTCTGCCATCGACCGCGGCGAGGAAGGAAAAGACGATTCCTACGGCTGGGGCTGCATCGACGCACGGAGACTGATCTCGGCGCTGAACGACACCCACACCATTACATATAAGACAAACGGCGGCACGATGCCCGCCGAGTACAAGGCAACCTATCAGATCGCGCAGGATATCGGCGCGGAGCTGCCGACCCCGACGCGCGGCAGCTACGATGTGTTCAACGGCTGGTATCTGGATGAAGCGCTGACCAAGGGACCGTATATGACCCTTCCCGCGGGCTGCGCAGGCGACGTTTCGCTGTGGGCGGCGTGGAAACAGGCTGCGATCCCCGAGGCGACCGTCAAGCTGGTCGGGTTGACCGGCATGGAGGATGTGACGGCAACGCAGGATGAGAACGGCGTGTGGACGGCGATACTGCCCGACGGCACGACGAGCACCTTTATCGCGTCGCTGCAGTTCACGAATATTTCGATCACCGGCGTGGACGCTGCCGGTGTGACGCGCATCGCCGCGGACGGCTCGAAGTGGAGCTTTACGGTGGTGGATACGCCCTACGTTCTGAATATCCCGCTGCCGAAGCCGCTGCGGACGACCGAAGCCTGGGAGGGCACGGCGACCCCGGCCTCTCTGGACGGAAAGACGGCGGCGGTTGCCTGCCGTATGCCCGTGGCACAGTGGTTTGCCGGTGATATCGTCTCCTTTGCCAAGGCGACTGCCGATCTGCCGAAGGAGCTCGGCTCTCTGGGTATGACGGCGGACAAGAAGACGATGGTCTTCACGCCCACCGCGGCAGCGGCGGGACAGACGCTGACGGCGCGGATCTATGCGCGCAACGGAGCGGGACTTTCCGAGCCCGCGATCGCGACGATCGTCATCGGAGAACTGCCGGTCAGCCAGCCCACGCTTGCGCAGACCGAGGCGCTCTTCCAGAAGAATACGGATGGCGATATCGCTGTCGGCATGACCCTCTACGGCAGCACGGTCTCCCAAGTGACGCTCTCCGGCGAGCCGCTTGCCGATACGGCGTATGCCGTTGAAGGCGAGACGCTGACGCTGAAGGCCGAATGGATGAATACGCTTGATTTCGGAGACTATGCGTTGACCGTCAGCTTTGCAAACGGCACGAATGCGCCCCTGACGCTCAAGGTCCGCATCCCGAAGCCGACCGTCGTGCTCGATCCCGCGGCAAGGGAAGGCACGGCAACGCCCGCGTCGCTCGATGGAGTGACGGCGGCGATCCCCTACACAGAAGAGGACGTTTCCGCCTGGTTCGGCGGCGAGGTGGACGGCTATACCTGCACGGTTTCGGACGGTGCGGGAACGGCTGCCGTCGACGGCGGCAAGGTCACCTACACCCCCGCTGCGGCGGACGCGGAAAAGAGCGTGACGCTTGCCATCCGCGCCAAGAACGGAACGGGTGAGTCCGAGCCGGTCACGGTGACTGTGGCGGTGGCAGCCGCACCGCTGAGCGATCCCAAGATCGAAAGCACGGGACTGACCTTCCAGACCTCGTCCACGCTCGGCATTGCCGCGCGCGTGGCGTGGAACGGCGCGACGCTTCTGCAGGTCACCTGCGATGACGAGGCGGTCGATGCTTCGTTCTACACGGTTTCCGAACAGGACAACACGATCACCTTTGCAAACGAATGGCTCAAGACGCGGTCGATCGGTGCGCACACGATCCGCCTCTTCTTCGGCAG
>JAFVWG010000258.1 GCA_017501805.1 Oscillospiraceae bacterium | reverse complement strand
TGTCTGCCTGCTCTGTGAAGACAAGCTCTTCACGGGCGACACGCTGTTTGCGGGCTCCTGCGGCAGAACGGACTTTGTCGGCGGCGATATGAACACCATGTTCGCGTCGCTCCGTATGCTCGGCGGACTTGCGGGAAATCCCGCGGTCCTGCCCGGTCACGGCGAAGCGAGCGATCTGGACACGGAGCGCCGCCTGAATCCCTATCTGCGAGAGGCAATGCGATGAAACTCTATCTTCGCGGTCACAGCGACCGCTATGCCGTCGAGCAGCTGCAGATGCAGCTGTTTCCCGACGAGCCTTCCGAATATGTCGAAGCGCCGTTCTCAAATGAAAACGGCGCTGTTTCCACGCTGTCGGAGGGGCGTGTGTTCTGCACCGCCACCGCACGGATCACGCGCGGCGGAAAGACGGCCTTTGCCGCCCGCCGCTTCCGAAAGGACCTCTGCGGCGTCCGTGAACGCAGACGCATCCTGCAGCAGGCGTACTTCCTCGCCGCCGTGCAACTTCTGGACGCGCCGCCCCCCTGGGGCGCGCTTGCCGGCGTCCGTCCCACCAAGCTCTCCACAGCCTTTCTGCGGGACGGCGGCTCTCCCGCCGCCTGCGACCGTATGCTGCGTGAGCGGTATTTTGTCCTTCCCGAGCGGCGCCGCCTTTGCGTGGATTCCTCCCTGTATACGCTCCGTGCGCTGGAGCAGACACAGCCCGAGGATCTGTCGGTCTACATCGGCGTCCCCTTCTGTCCCACGCGCTGCGCCTACTGCTCGTTCGTCAGCGAATCTGTCGAAAAATTCGGTTCTCTGCTCGAGCCGTACCTGCAGGCGCTTCTGCGCGAGGTGCGCGAAACGGGAAAGCTCCTGCGCGAAACAAGCTCCCGTGTGCGGACGCTCTACATCGGCGGCGGTACGCCAACGACCTTCAGCGCGGTACAGCTCAAACAGCTTCTCGATGCCGTGCGGGAGAGCTTTGACCTCAGCCGCTGTCTGGAGATCACCGTCGAGGGCGGCAGACCCGACACCCTCGACGCCGAAAAACTGCGCGTCATCCGAGCGGCGGGGGTCGACCGCGTCAGCATCAACCCGCAGACGATGTCGGACGCCGTCCTCAAACGCATCGGTCGGCGGCACAGCGCCGCCCAGACGCTTGCGGCATACCGCGATGCGCGGGAAGCGGGCTTCCCCTGCATCAACACCGATCTGATCGCGGGACTTCCGGGCGACACCCCGGAGGGCTTCGCCGATTCTCTTCGGCAGCTGCTCGCGCTCGAGCCGGAAAATATCACCGTGCACACGCTGGCGCTCAAAAAGGGTGCGGATCTCTTCTCCTCGCGTGCGGATCTTCCGGACGGAGCCGCTGTCGCGAAAATGCTTGCGGATGCGGATCGGCTTCTGCGCGGCGCGGGCTATGAGCCATACTATCTCTACCGTCAGAAATACACCTCCGGCGGCTTCGAAAACGTCGGTTGGTGCAAACCGGGCACCCAATGCCTGTATAATATCTATATGATGGAGGAAGTGCACACCGTGCTCGCGCTGGGCGGCGGCGGTATGACCAAGCTGCAGTTCGCCCAAAACGATCTCACGCGCTTCCACAACCCCAAATTCCCACAGGAATATATCGCACGGATCGACGACGTCCTGAAAACAAAGCGCGAGGTCGTCGACCTGCTGAACCATTCTTAGGAGGCTTCGCATGGATATTCTGATCACACACGTCTCCGTCGTCACGATGGACGAAAACCTCACGGTTTTGACCGACGCCTTTCTCGGCGTAAAGGACGGCAAGATCGCCTATCTCGCCAAAACAGCGCCGGACGGCGCGGAAAAGCCGAAGAAGATCATTGACGGCACGGGTATGGTCGTTATGCCCGGTCTCATCAACTGCCACACCCATCTGCCGATGTCGATCCTCCGCAGCGTCTCGGACGACTGCAATCTCAACGACTGGCTTCACGGTCTCTGGGAAAAGGAAGCGCGGCTGGATGACCGCGCGGTCAAGGCGTCGACCCTGCTCGGCATTATGGAATGTCTGCGCTTCGGCGTGACCTCCGTCTCGGATATGTACGACCATGTCGACGCCATCGCGGAGGCGGTCGCGCAGAGCGGGATCAAGGCGAATCTCGCCCGCGGCACAACGATGTTCCTCGGCGAGGAATTTGACGACCGTACCTTCCCCGCCTGCAAGGAGCTGCGCGAGGTCACGCGCAAGTGGAACGGCTACGATGACGGACGCATCAAAATCGAGGCCTCCATCCACGGTGAATACACCTCCACTTCGAATTTCTGGGACTTCGCCGCGCGTTTCGCGCAGGAGGAAGAACTGGGAATGCACATCCATCTCTCCGAGACGAGCGGCGAGCAGGAAGGCTCTCTGGAGCGCAACGGGCTGACGCCCGCGCAGGCGCTGGACTGCCACCGTGTCTTTGACGGACGCACGATCGCCGCGCACTGCGTCCATCTCACCGAGGAGGATATGCAGCTTCTCGGCAAGCGGAAGGTCACCGCCGTGCACTGCCCTGTCAGCAATCTCAAACTGGCAAGCGGACGCGCGGACGTGATCGCAATGGTGCAGCACGGTATGAATGTCGCCCTCGGCACGGACTCCTCCTGCTCCAACAACAATCTGGACCTCTTCGAGGAGCTCAAGCTCACGGCGCTTCAGGCAAAGGAGCTGCACGGCGACGCGTCGAAGCTCACCGCTGCGGCGGCGCTGATGATGGCGACGACCTGCGGCGCAAGAGCGCAGGGACGCGAAAACGAGTGCGGTATGCTCAAGGTCGGTATGGACGCCGATCTGTGTATGCTCGATTTCACCCAGCCGCATCTGATCCCCTGCCACGATCTGATGAGCCACCTCGTCTACGCGGCAAGCGGCCACGACGTTGTCCTGACGATGGTGCGCGGAAAGATCCTCTATGCCGCGGGTGCGTATCCCACCATCGACCGCGAGGCTCTTATGAAGGAACTGATGGAGTACGCCATTCCGAAGGTTATGACGCCGGAAGAGAAGGAGGAGACCAATGGCTGACCGTCCTGTGAAAAAGCAGAGTTTTCTGCACGGAGCCGCCGTTCTGGCACTTGCGACACTCATCGTCAAGGTCATCGGTATGCTCTATAAGATCCCGCTCGGCAACATCATCGGCGACGCGGGCTACGGCTACTTCACCACCGCCTACGACATTTATTCCGTTCTGCTTATGGTCTCCACGACGGGACTCCCCGTCGCGATGAGCCGTATGATCTCCGAGGCGCGGGCGCTCGGCAATATGGCACAGTGCCGCCGCATCTTCCGCACGGCGCTGTATGTCTTCCTGCTGCTCGGCATCGTCGGCTCGGCGGGGATGCTGCTGTTCTGCCGTCAGCTTTCCGTGATGGCGACCGGCTTCGACACCTCCTGGGCGGCGATCGCCTTCCTTGCGCCCTCGGTGCTCTTCATCTGCCTCATCTCCGCCTTCCGCGGCTTCTTCCAGGGGCAGAGCAATATGACCCCCACCTCCGTCAGTCAGGTCTTCGAGGCGCTGTGCAAGCTCGGTGTCGGACTGCTTGCCGCCTGGCTGCTGCTCAAAAAGACGGGTGACGTCACCCTCGCCGCAGGCGGTGCGATCCTCGGTGTCACGACCGGCTGCGTGCTGTCCATGCTCTATCTCTGGCGCTGCTACAGCAAGGCGACCTCGGGTCAGAATTTCGCAGGCGGAGAGGTGCTTCCCGTCTCGCGCACGATGAAGACCCTGCTCGCCATCGCCGTGCCGATCACGCTCGGCTCCGCGGGACTGCAGCTGATCAACCTTGCCGACACAATGGTCTTTATGCGCCGTCTGACCGGCGCGGCGGGCTTCGCCCAGCTTGCGGCGGAAAATGCGAAGGGCATCTATAACTTCTGCCAGACGATCTTCAATCTCCCCTGTGCGTTCATCACGCCCATCACCATCAGCATCATCCCCGCGATCACCGAGCATCTCACCTGCAAAAATGCCCGCGGCGCGGCGATGGTGGAAAGCTCCGCCGTCCGCATTATGAGTCTGATCGCCCTGCCCTGCGCGGTGGGCCTTGCGGTCCTCTCGGGACCCATCCTGCAGCTGCTGCGCGGCTATGAAGGCGAGCAGCTCGTCACCGGCGGTCGGATCCTTGCGATCCTCGGCGCTGCGGTGGTGTTCAACAGCCTCGTGCTGCTCACCAACGCGATCATGCAGGCGCGCGGACACGTCACACGCCCGGTCATCCATATGCTGATCGGCGGCGTGGTCAAGGTCGCGGTCAACTATGTTCTGGTCGGCATTCCGTCGCTCAACATCGTCGGCGCACCGATCGGCACGCTTCTGTGCTATATCGTCATCACGGCGCTGAACCTCATCAGTATGCGCCGTCTGAGCGGCGAGCACCGTGCGAAGATCGGCTCCGCAATGCTCAAGCCCTTCCT
>JAFVWG010000257.1 GCA_017501805.1 Oscillospiraceae bacterium | reverse complement strand
GATGGTCGGCGACGAGATCGTTCGGATCGACTCCGAACGCGTGTTCCTCAAAACGGACGTGCAGATGCTGCTGGAGCGGGGAGACGGCACATACACCGTTACGGTGCGCCGTGACGGAACGCTTCACACATTGGAAAATGTTCCGATCCCGCTGCGCGAATATGAGATCAATGGCGAAAAAGCGCGGATGTACGGGCTGATTTTCGCGGCGGAAGAGGCAACGGCGGGCAGTGTCCTCAAAACAGCCTGGCTGTCGGCGCTCAACGACGCGAGACTTGTCTGGCTCGGACTGCGGGATATGGTCAACGGCGTGGTCGGGGTCGATGAGATCTCCGGACCTGTCGGCATCGTCTCCGTTATGGCGGAAGCGGGCGAGAATGCCTCCAGCGCTTTGGAGGCGGTTCATTCTCTTGCGTATTTTGCGGCGTTTCTGAGCATCAACCTCGCCGTGATGAATATGCTGCCCATTCCGGCGCTTGACGGCGGCAGAGCGTTCCTTCTGCTGGTCAGGGCCGTGCCGGAAGCGATTTTGCGCAGGAAACTGCCCGAAAAATACGAAAACTTCATCCATCAGACCGGAATGGTTTTGCTGCTGGCGTTCATCGCCTGGATCACGCTCAAGGACGTGTGGCAGCTGTTCCGATGAAAAGACAGGAGTCTTATACTATGACGAAACAGATCCGCGTGGGAAATGTTCTGATCGGCGGCGGAGCACCGGTGTCGATCCAGTCTATGCTGAATACGAAAACAACGGATGTGGAAGGATCTCTTTCCCAGATCCGTGCGCTGGAGGCTGCCGGCTGCGAGATCGCGCGTCTCGCCGTTCCGGACGAGGAAGCCGCACGCGGGTTTTCAAAGATCGCGGCGCAGTCGCCGCTGCCGCTGGTCGCGGATATCCACTTTGACTATCGCCTTGCCGTGGCAGCCGCAGAGGGCGGAGCGGCAAAGATCCGCATCAACCCCGGCAACATCGGCTCATCGGACAAGGTGCGCATCGTGGCGGACGCCTGCAGAGCGCACGGGATCCCGATCCGGGTGGGCGTGAACGGAGGATCTCTGGAAAAGGATCTTCTGCAGAAATACGGACATCCCACGCCGGAGGCACTGGTGGAAAGTGCGTTCGGGCATATCCGCCTTTTGGAAAAACAGGGCTTTTCCGATATTTGCGTCTCAATGAAATCCAGCAGCGTTCCGCTGATGATGCAGGCGTACCGCCTGTTTTCCGAGCAGTCGGATTATCCGCTGCACCTCGGCGTGACGGAGACCGGAACGGAGCATATGGGGACGATCAAGTCTGCCATCGGCAACGGCGGTCTGCTCTGTATGGGGATCGGAGACACCATCCGCGTTTCTCTGACTGCCGACCCCGTTCGCGAGATCGAGGCGGCAAAGGAGATCCTCAGAGCGGCAGGACTGCGGAAGCAGGGAGCAAATCTCATCTCCTGTCCGACCTGCGGCAGAACGAAAATAGACCTGATCGGACTTGCCGGTCGGGTGGAGGAGGCGCTGCTGGACTGCGATAAACCCATCACCGTTGCGGTTATGGGCTGCATCGTCAACGGTCCCGGCGAGGCGAGAGAAGCCGACATCGGCATTGCCGGCGGTGAGGACTGCGGCGTGATCTTTGTCAAGGGCGAGATCCGTGAAAAGGTCCCCTATGATGAGCTGCTGCCGAAGCTTCTGCAGTACATAAAAACGATTTGATCCGCGGCTGACTGCTGCGGTCCGAAGGGAAATACACAGGAAATGAAAGAAACGGTAAAACTGACAGAATTGTTCCCGCGCTGCTGCTGGGATGAGAACGCCGCACAGAAACTGTGCGACGTTCTTGTTGCTGACGCCCATATGTCGCCCGCGACCCGCAGTATCGAGGTGGAATTGGACTGCGCGGATTATGTGCCGCAGACCGTTCTGGAAGACGTCGAGGCGGAGATCTGCCGCAGCTATCAGCTGACCCGCGTTCGGCTGACGCCGAAATTCCCGGAGCAGTCCTTCTGCCGTGTGGACTCTGCCGAACTCAGGGACTTGCTCGTGAAGACCTATCCTCCGGCAATCTCTTCTCTTGCGGGAAGCACGTGGGAGATCACGGATGATTCGGTTACGATCCGTCTGGTCGCGAACGGCAAGGCGGAGCTCGAAGCACATCTTCCGAAACTGACCGCCTATGTGCGGGAGCGGTTTGGTAAGACGGTCGGCATCCATGTGGTTTCCGGACAGGGCGATGACGGGAAGACGCTGTTTGACCGGATGAGCAAACTGCGTGAGGAGACGCTTTCGCAGCTTCCCCGTGCACAGGTCGCTGCAGAGCCGGGGAAAGAGAGCAAGCCGCAGACCGAAGTGATCTTCGGCGGAAGCTTCCGTGGTTCGGCGACGCCGATCGCAGATCTGAATCTGGATATGCCGCACGTCGTCATCGAGGGCGAGGTCTTCCAGATCGCCCATAAAGAGCTTTCCAAGCGAAACGCCTGGGTCATCAGCTTCTGCGTGACGGACTACAACGACTCCGTCCGTGTCTCGCAGTTTATGGAGGCCGATAAGGCAAAGCCCATCCTCTCGGGCATCAAAGAGGGAATGTGGGTGCGCGTACGCGGCAAAATGACCATAGACCGTTTCGATAACGAGACGGTTTTGCAGCCGACCGCGATCGTGCGTGCGGAAAAGAAGACCCGAACGGACACTGCAGAGGAAAAACGCGTGGAGCTGCATCTGCACACCTGCTATTCCGCAATGGATGCGCTGACGGATGCCGGAAAGGTCGTCAAACAGGCCGCGGCCTGGGGACATCCGGCGATCGGCATCACGGATCACGGCGTTCTGCAGGCTTACCCGGATGCGATGCGCGCCGCACCGAAGGGATTCAAGGTGCTCTACGGCTGCGAGGCGTATTATTTCGACGACACGAAGAGCAGCACAGCTGTCCGCGGAGAAAAAGAGCAGCCGCTGAGCGGCGAGTATGTCGCATTTGACTTGGAGACGACCGGGCTTTCCGCACAGCGCGATGAGATCACCGAGATCGGCGCTGCGATCTTCCGCGACGGAAAAGTGCTTGCCGAATACAAGCAGTTTGTCAATCCCGGAAGACCGCTTTCTGCCAAAATAACGGAGCTGACGGGCATTACGGACGAAATGCTCCGTGACGCACCGACGATCGACAAGGTACTGCCGGAATTCCTCGCGTTCTGCGGAGACCGGCCGTTTGCCGCGCACAACGCGGAATTCGACATCGGGTTTGTACGCGCTGCCTGCAGTCGCTGCGGGATCGCGTTTGAGCCGACCTATATCGACTCTCTGCCGCTTTCGCAGGCGCTCCTGCCGAAGCTTGGCAAGTACAAGCTGAATCTTGTTGCAAAGGAATTGGGAATCCCGGAATTCCGCCACCACCGTGCGCTGGATGATGCGCTTGCTGTGGGATATATTCTGGAAAAGCTTTTTTCCATGCTGGCGGAGCGGAATGTCCGCACGATCCAGCGCATCAATGCTGCGATCGCTGAGCTCGGCGGACGCGGCGGTCGGCAGCGCCTGAACCATATGCTGCTGTTTGCAAAGAATCAGACCGGACTTCGAAACCTCTACAACCTCGTCTCTTCCGCGCACGTGCAGAACTTCCTTCGCTTCCCCCGCGTCCCGCGCTCGGAGCTGCTGAAGCACCGCGAAGGACTGCTCGTGGGAAGCGCCTGCGAGGCGGGCGAACTGTTCCGCGCCATTGTCGCCGGAGCGGGAGATGAGGAGCTGCGCAGGATCGCGTCGTTCTATGACTTCCTGGAGATCCAGCCGCTTGACAACAACCGCTTTATGATCGAAAAGGGTCTGGCGAAAGATGACGAGCAGCTTCGTGACTTCAACCGAAAAGTCGTGAGCCTCGGCGAGGCGCTGAACAAGCCTGTCGTTGCGACGGGCGACGTCCACTTCCTCGAACCGCAGGACGAGATCTTCCGACGCATTCTTCTGGCGACCAAGGGAATGGGGGACGACCATCCGCTGCCGCTCTACTTCCGCACGACCGACGAGATGCTCGAAGAGTTCTCCTACCTCGGAGAAGAGAAGGCATACGAGGTCGTTATCAAAAACACGAACCTCATCGCGGATATGTGCGAGACGCTCCGCCCTGTGCCGAAGAACCTCTTTGCACCGAAGATCGAGAACTCCGTGGAGG
>JAFVWG010000256.1 GCA_017501805.1 Oscillospiraceae bacterium | reverse complement strand
CTCGCTGTTCTTTCCCTGATCACCTTTGCACTCACCCTCGCGACCATGGTGGAGCTCATCACTTCCGGCGAACTGGCACAGCTTTTCCCCGCCGGAGGTTGACCCATATGCGCGAAGTCCGTTTTGCACTGAAAAACACATTTGCCATCTTCATCACCTACATCTTTATAGGGATCGCCTTCGGCATCCTGATGAGTGAGGCAGGCTACGGCGTAGCGCATTCCACCGCCTCCGCGCTTTTCATCTTCGCAGGCTCCCTGCAGTTCGTGATGGTTCCGATGATGGCATCCGGCGCATCGCTTCCCGCAATCGCGCTTATGACGCTCTTCATCAATGCCCGCCACATCTTCTACGGCGTCGGTTTTCTGGAGAAATTCCGCCGTATGGGGCGGCGTGGACCTTATATGGTCTTTGCTCTGACGGACGAGACCTACTCCGTGCTCTGCTCCGCGAAGGTCCCTCCCGAGCTGGACGAGGACCGCGCATCCTTCTGCATCGCGCTCTTTGACCACCTCTACTGGATCCTCGGCTGCTTTCTCGGCGCCTGCGCGGGACAGTTTCTCCCCTTTGATCCGGAAGGCATCAGCTTCTCCGCAACGGCATTTTTCACCGTCGTCGTGGTCGAGCAGCTTCGTCAGCATCCGTCCGGGATCCCCTTCCTGATCGCTGTCTTCTGCTCCGCACTTTTCCTGCTGCTGCTCGGTACAGAGGGCTTTCTGGTCCCCACGCTGACCGCCTGTCTCATTCTGCTTCTGCTTCTGCGCGGCCCTGTTTCACGGAAGGAGGGTCTTGCGGATGGATAACACACTCTATCCGATCGGCGTCATCGCCGTGGCGGCGCTTGTCACCTTAGCACTGCGCGCCGCTCCCTTTCTGATCTTTGGCGGAAGACCCATTCCAAAGGCTGTGCGCTATCTCGGACAGGTGCTTCCGCTTGCCATTATGACCGTGCTCGTCATCTACTGTCTGCGCGACACGGTATTCACCGCATACCCCTACGGCATCCCGGAGCTTGCCGCCTGTGCCCTTGTGGCGGTCCTGCAGTATTTCTGCAGAAATATGTATCTGTCGATCCTTGCGGGCACGGTCGTATATATGATCCTGCTCCGCATCCTGTGACGCAAACAAAAAACCGCCGCGACGCTTCTCTCTGCGTCGCGGCGGATCGTTATTTTCGTCTATTTTTTCTGCTGCCTGCACCAGATCTTCATCACAAGCCTGTGCGGCAGAAGCTTGACCAGCCGTACCTGATTCCGAACGGGAAGTCCCATCACCGAGACATCCTTTCCGCGCGCCATATCGCGGATCGCGCGGTGCACCACAGCGTCCGCATCGTAATAGCGGTTGTAGTAGGTGATCGTGTCGTCGGTCGCCGCCCTGTCAAAGAACTCCGTCCGCACCCACCCGGGCGAGACCGCAATGGCACGGATGCCGTCCCTCCGCAGCTCCGTGTTCAGCGCGCGGGTAAAGCTGAGCACATAGGACTTTGTTGCCCCATAGACCGCCATATACGGCACCGGCTGAAACGACGAAAGCGAACAAAGGTTGTAGATCTCCGCTCCCTTGCGCATATACGGCAGCGCAAGGTGCGTGATCTCCGTGAGCGCACGGACGTTCAGCGCGATCATTTCCGCCTGCTCTTCCCGCTCCAGTCCGCGGAATGCGCCAAAGCGTCCGAAGCCCGCGGCG
>JAFVWG010000255.1 GCA_017501805.1 Oscillospiraceae bacterium | reverse complement strand
CTTGCCGTCTTTGCCGTTCATCGTGCCGAAGCCGATGTGCTGCAGTTCCGTTTCGGGACGGACGAGCGCTGCCTTGCGCGAAACGCGGAAGATCTGCTCGAAGTGCAGGCTCTGCCGCTTGTCCACGATGTAGAGAATCTTGTCCGGGTGGAAGTCCTGCTCACGCTGCAGGATCGTGGCGAGGTCGGTGGTTGCGTAGAGCGTTGCACCGTCGGATTTTTTCAGGATGCAGGGCGGGAGCTCCTTCGTGTCGCTCTCCTCCTGCACGTCCACGACGAACGCGCCTTCGGACTCGCGCATAAGACCCTTATCCGTGACGATCTCCAGCATCGGGGCGATGTACGGCTGTGCGTCGCTCTCACCGAGCCACGCGTCAAAGTCGACGTCCAGCGCGCTGTAGTTCTTCTTGAGGTCGGCAACGGAGACCGCCATGATCTGCTGCCAGAGGGCGTAGTAGCCGCGCTTGTGCTCCTGCAGGAGCTTGGTTGCCTCGTGCGCCTTGGCGGCGAAGTCCTCGTCGACCTTGCTCTTGGCGCTTGCGGCGGGGTAGATCTCCTCCAATTCGGAGATCGTGAAGGGCGCATCCTTCGGATACTCGCCCGTGAAGCTGTCGTCAAAATAGCAGAGCTCCGGCTGCCGCTCGTGCAGCTCGGCGATGATGAGACCCATCTGCAGACCCCAGTCGCCCATGTGGATATCGCCCACGACGGTGTTGCCGAAGTAGCGGTACAGGCGCTTGATGCTCTCGCCGATGATCGCGGAGCGCAGATGTCCGATGTGCAGAGGCTTCGCCACATTCGGTCCGCCGTAGTCCAGCACGATGGTGCGCGGATTCGGATCGGGCGAGAGCCCGAAGTGCTCATCCGCGCGCATTTCGGTCAGATAGGACGCGAGGAAGTCCTCCGACAGCGTGAGGTTCAGAAAACCGGGCATAACCGCCTCGACGGTGGAAAAGATCGCGTCCTCGCGCAGCTTTTCCGCCACCGCGTTGGCGATGACGATGGGCGCGCAGTGTGCCTGCTTTGCTGCGGGCATGGCGCCGTTGCACTGGAACTCGCAGAGGTCGGGACGGTTGGAGGCCGTGACCTTGCCGTAGCCTGCGTCGTATCCGGCGGCGGCAAACGCCGCGGAGGCTTTTTCGGAAAGCAGTTTCAGAAGATCCTGCATAGGGAATCTCTCCTTGACAAATCAATTTGCTTTATTCTAACAGAAAAACGGCAAAATGTACAGTAACATTCGCATCAAAAATTGACGGCGTTCCTCTTTACTTTTACAGTTTAATGCTCTAAAATAATAAAGCTAAGATGTACCGTGAAGGATGGGAGGAACGACCATGACCTATCGGAGAAGAACCAACCCGGACAGCGCGCTTTACAAGGCTTTTCTGGAGCTGAAAACGCCGGAGGAATGCTACCGTTTTATGCAGGATCTCTGCACCGCCTCCGAGCTTAAGGCGATGGAGCAGCGGTTTGAAGTCGCGTGGCTGCTGGAGCAGGGGATGATCTACAGCGATATTCTGGAGAAAACGGGTGCGAGCACGGCGACGATCAGCCGTGTCAACCGCAGCCTGAACGACTACGGAACGGGCGCGTACCGCCTGCTGTTTGACAGACTGAAGGAGAAAGCCTGATGGCTTACGATGCACTTTCCGCCGCCTACGATGCGCTGATGCGGGACGTCTCTTACGAGGATGTTCTGAAGTTCTGGCAGGCGGCTTTGCAGCGGCGCGGTCTTGCACCGAAAACCGTGCTCGACCTTGCCTGCGGTACGGGCAGCTTCACGCTGCTTCTCGCGCGCGCCGGCTATGAGGTGCTGGGCGCGGACCTGTCCGAAGAGATGCTGACCGTGGCGGCTTCCAAATGCGCGGACGAAGAGAACGCGCCGTTTTTCATCTGCCAGCCGATGCAGGAGCTGCGGCTTCCGCGCCCTGTGGACTGGATCGTGAGCTGTCTGGACGGGATCAACTATCTGACCGACCCCGGGGACTGCCGCGAGACCTTCCGCCGCTGCTATGAGAGCCTGACGCCCGGCGGCGTGTTTTCCTTCGATGTGAAATCGGAGTGGAATCTGCGCGGAATGGACGGACAGACCTATCTCGACGAGGATGAGGACACCTTCTGCGTATGGCGCACGGATTTTGACGAAGAGGCGCGCGTGTGCTGCTACGGCGTGGACCTCTTCACGCGGGAGGGGGCTCTTTGGACACGCGGCACGGAGGAGCACCTGCAGCGCGCCTACACGGTCGAAGAGCTGACAGCGTATCTCACCGAGGCCGGCTTTGAAAAGATCTCCGTCTGCGGTGATCTCGGACAGAGCGAACCCAATGAAACGACACAGCGCATATTTATCTGCGCGGAGAAAAGGAGCGAACCCGATGCGGGATGAAATTGTAAGAGCGATCACGGCGGACGGCTGGGTCAAGGCTGTCGCCATTACCGGAACGGGGATCGTGGAGCGGGCAAGGCAGATCCATAAGACCCTGCCGATGGCAACGGCGGCGCTCGGAAGAGCGCTCTGCGCCGCCTCGATGATGGGCAATATGCAAAAGACGGAGGACGGCTCCGTGAGCCTGCAGTTCCGCGGCGGCGGACCGCTCGGCAAGATCCTTGCCGTCAGCGACTGGAAGGGCAATGTGCGAGGCTGCGTCGACCACCCGCAGGTGAGTCTGCTTGAAAAGTATCGCGGAAAGCTCGACGTCGGCGCGGCGGTCGGCAAGGACGGAACGCTGACCGTCATCCGCGACCTGCGAATGAAAGAGCCGTACATCGGTACGATCCCGCTGGTCTCCGGCGAGATCGCCGAGGATGTGACGCAGTATTTCGCCCAGAGTGAGCAGACGCCCACCGTGTGCGCACTCGGCGTGTTGGTGGAGCGGGATCAGTCCGTCCGCTGCGCGGGCGGTTACCTTGTGCAGCTGCTTCCCGGTGCGCCGGAGAATGTGATCTCCAAGATCGAAGCAGGCATCGCGAAGGTCGACAGCGTGACGGAGATGATGTCCCGCGGACTTGACGCGGGCGCGATCCTCGAAGCTGTTCTGGAAGAACTCGAACCGAAGCTGCTGGAGCGTGAGCCGGTCGAATACCGCTGCAACTGCAGCCGCGAGCGCGTTGAAGGGATGCTGATCAGCCTCGGCAAAGCCGAGCTGGAGGACGTTCTGCAAAAGGGGGAGGACCTGAGCGTTTCCTGCCAGTTCTGCGATACGCCCTACGTCTTTACACCCGGAGACGTGGAAAAGCTCCTGCACGGTCTTTCCGAACAGGAGCAGGAACAATAAGAAAAACAGGATCGGGGCGCAGCATTTCGCTGCGCCCCGGTTTTTTATATTCAGTCTTTCAGAAATTCCTTCGCGGAGCTTGCAAGACCCGCGAGTCCCTGCAGCTCGGAGGGGATGATGATCTTGGTTGCCTTTCCGTCTGCGACCTTCTGCATTGCCTCAAGCGCCTTGAGCTTGATGACCTGGTCGTTCGGGCAGGCTTCGTTGAGCATCTTCATGGAGTCCGCAAGCGCCTTCTGCACGGCGAGGATCGCCTGCGCCTCACCCTCGGCACGGAGGATGGCGGACTGCTTTTCCGCGTCTGCTTTCAGGATCGCCGCTTCCTTCTCGCCTTCGGCAACAAGGATCTGCGAGCGTTTCGTGCCCTCCGCCTGCAGGATCGCCTGACGGCGGTCACGCTCGGCCTTCATCTGCTTTTCCATGGAGTTCTGAATGTCCTGCGGCGGCAGGATGTTCTTCAGCTCCACGCGGTTGACCTTGATGCCCCAGGGATCGGTGACCTCGTCGAGGATGGCACGCATTTTGGTGTTGATGACGTCGCGGCTCGTCAGCGTCTGGTCAAGCTCCAGATCGCCGATGATATTTCGCAGCGTCGTGGCGGTCAGCGTTTCCATAGCGATCATCGGATGCTCCACGCCGTAGGTATAGAGCTTGGGGTCGGTGATCTGGAAATAGACCACGGTGTCGATCTGCATCGTGACGTTGTCCTTGGTGATGACAGGCTGCGGCGGATAGTCCAGCACCTGCTCCTTCAGGCTGACCTTTTTCGCAATGCGGTCGATGAAGGGGAGCTTGAAGTGGATGCCGACCTCCCAGACCGCGCGGAACGCGCCCATACGCTCCACGACGTAGGCGCGGGACTGCTGCACGATCTGCAGGTTGGTGATGACGATCAGAAAAGCCAGTACAAACAATACGATCAAAACAGTCATTGGTTATCCTCCTTTTTGGAAACAAACAGTTTGACGCCTTCAATACGGTCGATGCGCACGACGCTCCCTGCGGGGATCTTTGTTCCGTCGGTGCTGCGTGCGCTCCATTCCTTTCCGTCCGCTCTGACCGCGCCCTGTCCGAGCAGATCGTCGATCGCTTCGGAGACGATGGCGTCCTGCCCGATGACGCGGTCTGCGTTGGTGGGGACGCGGTGGATCGCCGAGCGTTTGGCGATGGGACGCAGCAGCGCAAGCAGTGCGCCGGAGACGGTAAAGAAGAGGAGAACCTGCGCGATCGGCGAGGCGCCGAGCAGCGACGCGATGAGTCCCGCGACGGCACCGCCGATGAACCACACGGATACCAGCGCCGCCGTCATAGCCTCAACGGCGACAAACGCGACCGCCGCGAGCGCCCAGGCTATGGAGACAGTATTCATTGTAATCACTCCTTTTTCACAGTATACCACGAAGAATCGTTTCTTTGCAAGAATATAAAAAGACAGGATGTTTCCATCCTGTCTTTTGGCTTATTACGCGTTTTTCCAGATCGTCAGCTCGTTGATGGCGACGTGCGAGAGCTTGAAGTCTTTGCGTTCGGAATCCAGACCGACCGTTGTGAGCACCTCGAGCTTCACATAGCGGGCCTTCGTTTCGGGGAAGCGGACGAATTCTTCATAGGCGAAGTCGCGGAAGCCGCCTTCCTTCTGCACCGTGTACTCCTCACCGTCCACGGAGGTGGACAGACGGAAGTGGCGCGGCAGCTCGCACAGATACCACGGCGCGATCTGACCTTCGTCGCGCAGCTCGTGCGCGGAGACGAGGCGCGGATAGTGACTGAGCGCGGAAATGGTCTGCTCGCTCTGCATATCGATGACGATGGTCGAAGTGACGCCCTTGGAGCGGAAGTGCTTGTACGGATCGTCGCTCAGCACGACGGAGGCGTCCTCGCCGCTTTCGATATCCACCGCGGTGAAGCCCTTCTTGTCCAGTGGCTGAAGCGGCTGAGTCGGTGCGGGGATGGGAGCGCGTCCCGTCCAGATCGGGCAGGAGAAGGTCTTATTCTTTTTGCGGTCGATCAGGCGCAGATAGAAGTAGCGGGCCGTGTCGGAATGAATGGTGAAGGTGACTTCGCTCTTGCCGGTGCAGTCGATGGTCTCGACATACTCGCCGCGGTCGGAGACGACCAGCATCTTCGTGACTTCGGTCTGCGGATTATAATGGAAGTAGTCGATCTTGACCTTGAACGCATAGGTGTCGGTCTCCGGCAGCGTGGCGGGAGCGGCGACGCCGTTGACTTCGTAATACAGCTTGACGTTGCCGCTGCCGGTGGCGTAGACGCGGTTGTTGCGGATGGCGTCAAGGAAGGCTTCCTTGGACTTTTCGGGCGCCATGATGACGGTCTTGCCGGGAGCGGCAAAGTAGCCCCAGATCTGACCGTGCGAGTCGCTGGAAGAGGTGGGGGAGATCTTAAAGCCGGCGTCCAGCGCGATGGAATAGGCGTACTCGTGCACGAGGTGACCGCTGCGGTCCGTTCCGTCGCCCGTTGCGATCAGACGGAAGCGGTCGAGGAAGCGCTGCTGGTTGATCGTGTCCAGACGGAAGCCCCAGATGCCCGGCGTGGAAAAGCTCGGCGTCTGCGGATGATTGAACTTACAAATCGCGAAGGGGCTGCCCTCCAGCTTCTCGAAAAACTCGTCCCAGCTCCTCACGCTCGCCCAGCCGGTGCAGTTGACCGTGTTGCATTCGCCGGCATTTTTGTGCTTCACGCCGTAGCGGTCTTCCTCATAGAGGGTGACCTCGGATTCGCTGCCGGGGAAGACGACCAGATCCATCGGCTGCGCGTCTTCGGTGTCGGCAAAGCCGAGGAAGAACTGCTGCCCGTTGAGCAGACACGCGTGGTCGGTAACAACGGTGAAGTCCAGCATATTCTCGTCACGGACCATGCGGATGGCTTTGCGCGGATAGTCCACCTCATGCGCTCGATGAAGAGGTCGTATTTATGCTTGTTGTAAGTGTGGTCGTGAAAATCGCCGATATAGTAGTTGAGCGCGTCGCCGGGCTTTGCGGTCTTCGCCTCACGCGCGGAGATCTCGCAGACGTAGTCCGTTCCCTCAAGGGTCGCGGTGACGGTCGCTTTGCCGGGCTTCACAAAGGTCAGCAGGACGCCGTCCGTGAAGGGATACTTCTCATCCTTCTCGAAGGACCTGAGCAGCACACAGTCGCCGTCCAGCTTCCATGTGATGGGATCCATGGAATAGGGCGTGCCGCCCAGCAGGCGCAGGGGCAGAACGTCGCCGACAAACGATTCGAGCTTATTTTTCGATAAATAGCGTTCCATCATAATTCCTCCTCGTCTTTACACATCCATACAGCGGATATTTTCGGGTATATGATACCACCGCCGCAAACGCCTGTCAAATCGTTCTTTGGCAAGAAAACACGGCCGTCCGGAAGAAGAATCAAGTAGCTTTTCCCATAGGGCTGTGCTATACTGAAAAAAATGCGTGAACGGGAGGGAACGCGATGTCGGAACGGACGGAAAGCCCGAAGCCGGAGAAGCTTACACCGGAACAGAGGGCGGTAAAAAAGCAGAAAGCAAGAAACAGAAAAAAGCTTGTGAAACGACTGGTCGTCACGCTGATCGTGCTTGCGGTTCTGGGCGTCGGCGCGTATTTTTTACTGAAGATCATCCCGCAGAAGGATACAAAAAATCAGGAGCAGATCCTGACAGATGTTGTGAGCCGCGGCGCGATCGTCAGTATGGTGCAGGGCGAGGCTGCGGCAACGCCCCGTGACAGCGCGACCGTTACGCTCACGACTGCGGGAGATGTGGCGGAGGTCTACGTCAAGGAAGGCGACGTCGTCGCCGCGGGCGCACCGCTCTACTCCCTGCGCAACAAGGAACTTGTTGAACTTGCAAACGAGGAGCAGAAGACCGTTGACAACTATCGCAAGCAGCTCGATGCGCTCTATGAAGCGAAGAAGGATCTGAACATCTGCGCCGAATACGACGGCAAGCTGATGGAGGTCGAGAAGCTTTCCGTCGGCGGTTATCTTGCGGCCGGAGGCCGCGTTGCCACGCTCGTGGACGACACGAGTATGCTCCTGCCGCTGTACTTCAGCTATGCTTACGAGAATGAGATCTCCGTGGGACAAAGCGCAGCGATCTCGCTGCCTGCTTCCATGGCGCAGCTTTCGGGAACGGTGCGCGAGATCCGAAAGGTCGAACGCATTTCCCAGGAGGGATCGAAGCTCTTTGAGGTCGTGCTGGAGGTCAAAAATCCGGGCACGCTCACAAAGGATATGACCGCAACCGCGGCGCTCGGCTCGGCGGAGGATCCGATCTATCCCTATGAGCCGGGAAAGCTCGAATACGTCCGCACGACGGAGATCACGGCAAAGACGAGCGGCGAGATCGCTTCTGCGGAGCTTCATAACTATTCCGCGGTCAAGGCGGGGCAGGTGCTCGTTTCGCTGAAGGAAGACGCAAATGACGTCGAGATCGCCGCGATGGAAAATCAGCTCAAGGCGGCACAGAAGGAACTGGACGAAACGAAGCAGTCGATCGCCTCCCTCTCCGGGACTGCGCCGATCGGCGGAACGGTGCTCTCCGTCGGTCTCAAGCCCGGTGAAAGCGCCAAGGTCGGCGACACGGCGATGAGCATTGCCGATCTCCAGACAATGGTGCTGAACACGAGCGTCGATGAAATGAACGTGTCCAACGTGAAGGTCGGAATGACGGTCGAGCTCGACCTCTGGGGGACGCCGATGACCGGAACGGTCGAGAGCGTCAGCCTGTCCGCGGAAACCGAGGGCGGCGTGTCGCGCTTCCCGATGACCATCCTTGTGGACAATGCGGAAGGAAAGCTGATGTCCGGAAGCTATGTGAGCTATTCCTTTATGGCAAGCAAGAGCGAGGACTGTCTGATCGTTCCCATCCAGTGCGTCAAGTATGTCACGACGGAGCAGGGAACGCAGCGCGCGCTCTTCGTCCGCGCGGAAGAAGCGCCGCAGGGCGCGCTTACGGTCGATCGTTCCACGCTGGATGTGCCGGAGGGCTTCCATCCGGTGGCGGTGACGACCGGTATTTCCGACAACAATCACATTGAGATCCTTTCCGGAGTGGAGGAAGGCGCCGAGGTGTTCACCGGCAGGGTGATCTCGGAATCGTGGTAAAAGATTATGCTGATCAAGCTTACCGATGTATATAAGATCTATGGAGAGGGACTGGAGAGCGAGGTACGCGCGCTTGACGGCGTCAGCCTGGAGATCGAGCGCGGAGATTTTGTTGCGATCGCCGGTCAGTCCGGCTCCGGCAAGTCCACGCTGATGAACGTTCTGGGCTGCCTGGATGTACCGACCTACGGCGATTATGAGCTGGACGGACAGGACGTCGGCGCGCTGAGCGACCGACAGATCTCCCGCATCCGCAGCAGGCAGATCGGCTTTGTGTTCCAGGGATACAATCTGATCCCCGCGCTCAACGCGCAGGAAAATGTGGAGCTGCCGCTGATCTATCAGGGCATCCGTCCCGCAAAATGCCACGAGATGGCGCGTGCTGCGCTGGAGCGGGTCGGACTTGCCGACCGTGCGAAGCACCGTCCGACGGAGATGTCCGGCGGACAGCAGCAGCGCGTTGCCATCGCGCGCGCCATTGCCGCGCACCCGCCGATCATTATGGCGGACGAGCCGACCGGCGCACTGGACTCCAAAACGGGAAAAGAGATCCTCGGATATCTGCAGATGCTCAACCGCGAGGGCAGCACGGTCCTGCTCATTACGCACGATCTGTCCATTGCCGCGACCGCGCGCCGTCTTGTGCGCCTCTCGGACGGAAAGATCGTCGAAGACGTCCGACAGGAGGTGGATTGGCTGTGAAGCTTTCGCAGGCCTTCAAAATGGCCGCAAAATCCATCGTGATGAAGAAAGGGCGGTCCTTTCTGACGATGCTCGGCATTATCATCGGCATCGCCTCCGTTATGACGATCGTCTCGGTCGTTTCCGGCTCCAACCGCAAGCAGCGGGAGTACTACGAGAGTATGGGAACGAACCGTGTGAACGTCAGCGCCTCCTATCACGACAGCTCGCGGAGTATGTTCGAGGAGCTGTACGCCTTCTGCGAAGGACTCGGAGATATCGTGACCGGCGTCACGCCGAACGCGATGTGCAGCGGGACCGCGCGTGTGGGCGCGAAAAGCTCCGAGACGATGGAATGGAATCTGCGCCCGAATATCTATTTCGGCAGCGACTGCTACGCCGTGTGCAACAACTTCGAGCTTGCGCGCGGAAGAGATCTGACACGGGTGGATATCGAGGAATACAAGCAGGTCTGCGTGCTCGGCGCACGCGCGGCAAAGGCGTTTTTCGACTACTCCGACCCGCTCGGGCAGGATGTTGTCATCGACGGAAGACCCTACCGCGTGATCGGCATTTACAAGGAGAAAGACCCGAACAACGAGTACTCTCTCGACAATGTGATCGTGCTGCCGTATTCCGTGAACCGCTTTATGAAGCAGCCGACGATGATGGGCGAATTTGTCATCAAGGTGCGTGATTCGCGCGCGATCGGCGAGGTCATCACCCGCGTCGGCGACTATATCAGAACGATCACACAGGATCAGACCATCGGCTACGGTTATGCCTACAGCACAGATACCTGGGCGGAGCAGCAAAACGAACAGCTTGCCATGATGAGCCTCACACTCGGCGGCATTGCCGGCATCTCCCTGCTCGTCGGCGGCATCGGCATTATGAACATTATGCTTGTCACCGTGACCGAGCGCACCCGCGAGATCGGCATCCGCCGCGCAGTCGGCGCGGAGCGGAGCGTCATTGTGACGCAGTTCCTCGTTGAGGCGGCGATGATCTGCGGCATCGGCGGCGTGATCGGGATCGGACTCGGCTATTTGCTTACCTATATCGCCGGACAGCTGCTGCTTTCCGGGATGTCTGTTCTGCCGACGGTTTCCGTCACGATGGGCGCGTTCGGCTTTTCCGTGATCCTCGGGATCCTGTTCGGCATGTACCCCGCGATCAAGGCCTCCGGCCTGCAGCCGGTGGAAGCGCTGCACGCAGAGTAAGAGGAGTGTTTATGATGAAAAAAAGATGGATCTGCGCGGCGCTTTGCCTTGCGCTGTGCATTGGACTTTTTGCTGTCGCGGTCTCGGCGGTCGGCTTTCCCGATGTGTCCGACCCTGAGGCGGCACGGGACGCGGAGGTCCTGCGCCTGATGGGCGTGATGGAGGGCGACCCCTCCGGGGCGTTTCGCCCGAATGAACCCCTGACCCGCGCACAGTTCTGCAAAATGGCGGTCGTGCTGATGGGACAGGATGACGCCGCGCACAAGGCGGCTTCCCGCACGATCTTCCCGGACGTCCGCGCTTCGCACTGGGCCTGCGGCTGGGTCAATGTTGCCGTGACCGGGGAGCGTGCTTTTATCCGCGGACTGCCCGACGGCACCTTTGCGCCGGAGCGGGCGATCACCTACGGAGAGGCGGCGACGATTCTGATGCGGATGCTCGGCTACACCGACGCCGATGCGGACGGACTGTGGCCGCAGGGATATCTGAATCTGGCAGAGGCGGCGGGACTCGGCGGGGAGCTTGCGCTTGCGGCAAATGCTTCTGTCAGCCGTGCACAGGCGGCGCATCTGTTCGTGCAGATGCTGACCTGCCGCACGAAGGGCGGAGAGCCGTATACGGCGGACGGAAAGTTCTCCGTTTCGGACAAGGAGACCACGCTCTATTCTGTCCGGAACGGAAAGCTGACCACGAACGACAGCGTGACTGCCTATGATATGACCCGCAATCTTACATCCGACCTGTTCACGGGAATGCGCGGATACCTCGTCCTTGACAAGAACGGAAAAGTTCTGAGCTTTCTGCCGACCTACAGCGGGACGGCTGCCGCAAGCAACGCGGCGGTGATGATCCGCGCGGACGGCTCCACGGACGGACTCGACGCGATCACGGGCGGTCGGACGGACTACACCATTGTAAAAAACGGCATAAAGATCGGTGCGCAGCATCTGCGCGAGCACGATGTGGCGACCTATGACCGGGACCGCAATGAGATCACGGTCTGCGACACGCGGATCAGTGTCTATTATGAGAGCTGTGCGCCGTCGGCAGCGGAGCCGCTGACCGTTCGAACGCTCGGCGGTACGGAGTTTTCCGTTCTGCCGGAGGCACGGCAGAGTGTTGCGCAATTCAAGCCGGGCGAGGAAATGACACTTCTGCTCACCGCAGAGGGCGATGTCGCCGCCGCCGCCGGGGCGGGCGCGGCAAATGTTCCCGGAAATGCGCTTGTATTTGTCGGCGCGGACGGAACGGTTCGGCTGATCTGCGGCGGAAAGCTCGGCAAGACGCTTTCTCTCAAGGATGTTCTGACGAATCGGGACACAATGCTCGGCTGTGTCGCGCGTGTGCAGCAGACGGAGAAAAAACGTGTCACGCTGCTGCAGCGCTTCGGCGGCTCGGAAGAAGCGCTGAACGCAAAGGAAGGAAAGCTCGGTAAGCACGCCATTTCCCGAAACGTGCTGCTTTTCGACAAGGGTGAACAGATCGCCTACGGCGAGCTGCAGAACACGGACGTCAATCAGGTGCAGTTTGCGCGTCTGAATGAACTCGGAGAGGTGGACATCCTCGTGCTCCGCTCCGGCGCGAGCGGCATCTTCTGCTACGGAAGGGCGTCTGTGGAGGAAATGACGGAAGACGGCTATCTTGTGCGCTATCTGACGCTTTCGTATTTTGAAGACGGACAGGCGCGGACGCTCGGTCCGTTCCGCACGAGCTATATGGTGAAGGACGGCGACTTTGTCGAGGCTATGTACAAGGGATCGATCTTCTCCAAAGTGACCGTGCTTCCGCGGCATCTGAGCATCCCGGCGTCTTCCTGGATCGGGACAAGTGCGATCAATGCCGGGGGAAGGACGTTCTCGGTTTCCCCGAATGTGAGCTGCTACAACCTCGACGCGGAAGAATGGATGCCGGATCTCGAAACGGCGCTTGCCTACGGACGCGATGTGACCGCCTATGTTCAGGACGGAACGGTGCGGATCCTGACGGTGAAAAGCTGATATTTTCCCGTAACGGAACATAAGTTGAACAGAAACAAATCCGAAAGGAGTCATTTGTGATGAAAGTTTTGCTGGTGAACGGAAGTCCGCACGAAAACGGCTGTACGGATGCCGCGCTGCGCGTTGTTGAGACGGCTCTCCGTGAAGCGGGGATCGAAACACAGCGGTTCTGGATCGGCACAGACCCGATCGGCGGATGTACTGCCTGCGGCGGCTGCAGCAAGATCCGCGCCTGCGTCCGCAATGAGATCGTGCGGGAATTTGCGGCGCTTGCCGATGAAGCGGACGGCTTCGTCTTCGGCTCGCCGGTGCATTATGCCGGCATTTCGGGAAATCTGGCGGCTTTTATGGACTGCCTGTTCTTCTCCCAGTCCCGCGAGCGCTTCCGCATGAAGCCCGCAGCCTGCGTGCTTTCCGCACGCCGCGCAGGTACGACCGCCGCGTACGATCAGATGATCAAGTACTTCGGCATTTCCGAGATGCCGATCGTATCTTCCTGCTACTGGAATATGGTGCACGGCGCGAAGGCCGAGGATGTCGCGCAGGATGCCGAAGGCGTCCGCTGTATGCGCGTGCTCGGCAAAAATATGGCGTATCTGCTCCGCGCATTCGAAGCGGGAAAAGCCGCGGGGCTCGAGCTGCCCGAGGTCGAGCCTGTGGTGAGAACGAATTTTATCCGATAAACGGCAAGAGCCGCAGGATCAAGTCCTGCGGCTCTTATTTTGTATAGAATCGGCTTGCAATGGTGCGGTGATTGCGGTATGATACTCAGGAAAACACCGTACAGAACGATAGATGAGGAGAGGTATTTCTTAATGGGTAAATTATTGGTCGGCTGGTCTGAAGTCAGCATCACGCCGGAGAAGAAGGTCCGGCTTTACGGACAGTTCGCGGAGCGGATCTCGGAATATGTCGAGACGCCCATCACCGTAACGGCGCTTGCCGTCGAATCGGACGGAGAGCAGATGATCGTCTGTTCCTGCGATCTGACAAGCATCTCGAACTATCTTATGGAACGGGTACGCAATGAAGTCGCACAGCGCGCGCCGGAGCTTCCGGTCGAGAAGGTCATCCTCGCCGCGACGCATACGCACACCTCTCACACCTGCGCCAACGGCAGTATGGACGGCTTTTCCCTGTCGCAGCAGATCATGAATCAGTATCTGCCGCCCGAAAAGCAGTATGTGGCGAAGGTCACCGCGGATTCGGACGACATTCTGACGCCGCAGGAGGCAACGGAATTTGTCACCGACCGCATCGCTCAGGCGATCATTGAGGCGTGGGAAAACCGCGCTCCCGGACGCTTTGCCACGGGCTTCGGCAGAGCCGCCATCGGTATGTGCCGCCGCGTGTGCTACTCTGACGGCAGCGCCAAAATGTGGGGCGATGTGAACACCGCCGCCTTCACCGAACTGGAAGGCGGAAACGACAGCGGTATTGAGATGCTCTTCTTCTACGACGCGGACGGAAAGCTCACGGGCGTTGCCGCAAACGTCTGCTG
>JAFVWG010000254.1 GCA_017501805.1 Oscillospiraceae bacterium | reverse complement strand
GCGGCACACCGCTTTGCTTGCCTCTCCCTATGGGTACGCGCAGCGTGCGCCGCGGTAGTGAATGATATGCCGGTGGCATATCAGAGCCGCGGCGGGACCGAGCCGCAGCGAGACGGTGGCCGAGCGCAGCGAGGACGGAGAGGGTAAGCTGCGATCACGCAAAGTATCCCCTTCTCCGCAGTCTGTTTCCAATTCTCCCGCCGTTGACTTTGCCTCCAAAATCTGCTATGATCCTCTCGTTTGCTCGGAGGGCAGATCATTCATCGGAAATGACGAGCCGGATAAGGCAGCAGGATGAGACGCCTGTTTTCTTATCCGCTTTTTTTGTGAGGGGATATCTATGAAGAAAGAGATGGATTTTACAAGCGGTCCGATCCTCGGTCCGCTGCTGCGCTTTTCCATGCCGATCCTGCTGGCGCTGTTTCTGCAGGCGCTCTACGGAGCGGTCGACCTGCTGGTCGTCGGTCTGTATGCGACGCCGCGCGACGTCTCCGGCGTTGCGATCGGCTCGCAAATTATGATGACATATACCCACCTTGTCAGCTCCTTCGCGATGGGAACGACCATTCTTCTGGGGCAAAAGATCGGCGAGGGCAACAGCGAATCGGGCGGCAGGATCATCGGCACGAGTGTGATGACCTTTCTCCTGATCGGTCTAATTTCGACTGCGCTTTTGCCGCTCTTCTCCGGCTCTCTGGCATCGGTTATGAACGCGCCTGCGGAGGCCTTTGCCGAAACGAAGCAGTACATCGCCATCTGCGGCTTCGGCTCCATTATGATCATCGCCTACAATGTGCTCGGCAGCGTGATGCGCGGCATCGGTGATTCCGTCACACCGCTCATCACCGTCGCCATTGCAGGTCTTTGCAACATCGTTGGCGATCTTCTGCTCGTTGCGGTGCTGCATATGGGCGCGGCGGGCGCGGCGATCGCGACCGTTGCCTCGCAGGCGGTGAGCGTTGTCGTATCCTTCTTCCTCCTGCGCCGCAAGGAGCTTCCCTTCCGCTTCACCCGAAAGCATATCCGCATCGACTTCGCCACCCTGCGCCGCATCACGCGCTTCGGCATCCCCATCGCGCTGCAGGATCTTCTGGTCGGCTTCTCGTTTTTGGTCATTCTTGCCATCGTCAACAAACTCGGACTCATCGCCTCGGCAGGCGTCGGCGTTGCGGAGAAGGTCTGCGCGTTCATTATGCTGATCCCGGCGGCGTTTATGCAGGCGATGAGCGCCTATGTCGCGCAGAACCACGGTGCCGGAAAGCCCGAGCGTTCGCTTCGCGGGCTTATGATCGCCATCGGCATCTCCACCCTCTTCGGTGTTGCAATGTTCTACCTTGCCTTTTTCCACGGCGACCTGCTCTGCAGGATCTTCGCCAAGGATGCGGAGGTCATCGCGGCAGGCTTCGATTATCTGCGCGCCTACGCCATCGACTGCCTGTTCACCTGCTTCCTCTTCTGCTTCATCGGCTACTATAACGGGCTCGGACGCACCGCCTTCGTTATGATGCAGGGCATCAGTGCGGCGTTCCTCGTCCGTATCCCCGTCGCCTATTATATGAGCACGGTGTCCGAGCAGCTCTTCCTCATCGGTCTGAGCGTCCCCATCTCCACGATCTTCGAGATCACCGCAAGCTTCACCTTCTTCTTCATCCTCCGCCACCGCGAAAAACGCCGCCTGCTCGCACAAAACTGATCAACACAACCGGTCGCAGCATCACGCTGCGACCGGTTTCCATCTCCCGCTGTAGGGGCGATTCACGAATCGCCCGCATAAGGGGGAACTGCAAGATTTGTAATTCCAAGGGATCTATTTCTCGCCTGTTTTTCTGCATACGACAGGATTTTTGCGGCACTGCCGATCGTATTGCGGACATATGCGATCAGATAATCCGAACTGTCGATCATATACTGATTTGCCCGAATGATCGCAAATCTCCGTGGAACATTCTCCATACCTGTTGGATAATATGTGCCGTCAAATCCCTTGCGGGCAATGATCGGCCGTTCCGTCGGATGATACGGCAGCAAAAGGAATAATGTGATCTCGGGATGTCGCGCCTTGGCTTCCAAAACCGCCTTTGCTGCTAAGCGGTCAAAAGCGCCGTAGTGACCTACAATAAAATCGGTCACGCCCAGTTCTTCAATGTGGCGCTCTACCACGCCGACCAAACCGGGATAGACCTTTCCCGGAGTTTCCCTATGACCAATAAAGAAGCAGCTTTTACCCGTCAATCTCCATCACCAACCCTTTTGAGTTATTTTAACTCAAAAGGGTTAATCTTTTCAAGATGAAATGGATATCATTTAGCTAGAAGCGAGGTGATACCCATGAGCATCGGAGAGGCCGTCACAAAACGCATTTTAGAACTCTGTCGGGAGCACAATATTTCGGTAAACAAACTCAGCAGCATGAGCGGCGTTACGCAATCCACGGTCAACAATATTGTCAGCGGCCGCAACAACAGCACCACGATCTCCACGATCAAGAAGCTGTGCGATGGTTTGGGTATTACTATCGAAGAGTTTTTCAATTCCGAGCTCTTCCGGGGCTTGGAGCAGGAAATCAAATAATCCCCACAATAATCAAAGGCAGAAACGACATTCGTCGTTTCTGCCTTTTGTAACACCCACAATATTCAGAATTTCATCCTCTCCGCCGCCTCGGTATGGATCGGGAT
>JAFVWG010000253.1 GCA_017501805.1 Oscillospiraceae bacterium | reverse complement strand
CGGTCCGCTCCGCGCAGACGGATGACGCTCAGCGGCCATTTGACGATGCCCGCTTCGATATCCTCAAAGCCGTCGAAGGAGAACGTCTCCTCTACGGGCGCGGTCTCCATCGCAAAGACGTAGCGACCGCCCTGGAAATGCTCGTGGGAGAGGATGCTGCCGCCTACGATGGGAAGCCCCGCGTTTGAGCCGATGAAGTAGTGCGGGAAGGCATCCAGAAAATCAAAGAGCTTTCCGAACACGCGTCCGTCCACGCACATCGGGGTGTGTTGGGAATTGAAGACGATGCAGTGCTCGTTGTAGTAGGTATAGGGCGAATACTGCCAGTACCAGGGCGCTCCGCCGATCGTGACCGGCAGGATGCGGTGGTTGCTTCGGCCGGGATGGTCGAGGCGTCCCGCGTAGCCCTCGTTTTCTTCACAGAGCAGGCACTTGGGATAGGACACCTGCGGCGCGTGCAGCGCGGCGGCAACGTCACGCGGGTCCTTCTCCGGCTTGGAGAGGTTGATCGTGATGTCGATTTCGCCGAATTCGCTGTCGTATTTCCAGCGCACATCGCGCGCGATGCGCGCGGCGCGGATATAGCCGGTTGAGCGGCAGAAGCGGTAGTAGAAGTCCGTTGCCTGCTCGGGAGCGTTTTGATATGCCTCGCGGAAGGCGCGGCGCACCTCACTCGGACGCGGGGTGAGAACACCCATAAGCTGCGCATCGAAACGGTCGCGCGAGGCGGTCGTATCGGTGATCAGACCCTTTGCCGCGGCGAAGTCCTCCAGTCCTTTCAGGATCTCTTCGATGTCATCGGTCAGGGGCGTCTGCGCGGGCGCACAGGCGTCTTCACCGAGAAAGTCCAGCAAACGGTTCTGTGCCCAGATGCGGTCGTCCTCCGCGATAAGTCCCTCGCGGAGCGCGTATGCGATCAAGCTGTCCAGATAAGGCTGCATCGTCCTTCACCTCTTGTTTTATTTCGTGTAGCCGGGCTTGCCCAGCAGACGGAACATATTTTTCTTGTAGGCTTCGACGCCCGGCTGATTGAACGGGTTCACGCCGGTCAGCGCGCAGGAGACGGCGCAGGCGTGCTCGAAGAAGTAGAACAGCTCGCCCAGCGAGGTCTCGTCCATCGCGTCGGCTTCCAGCACGAGGCAGGGAACACCGCCGTCCACGTGCGCCATCAGCGTTGCCTGCATGGCGGTGCGGTTGACCTCGCTCATCGTCTTTCCGGCGAGGTAGTTCAGACCGTCGAAGTCGGACGGCTCTGCCTGCACGGTGAGGTCACGGCGCACATTGCGGAATGCGACAACGGTCTCGAAGACCGTGCGCTCGCCGTCCTGGATGTACTGACCCAGAGAGTGCAGGTCGGTGGAGAAGATGACGGAGGCGGGGAAGATGCCCTTGCCGTCCTTGCCCTCGCTCTCGCCGTAGAGCTGCTTGAGCCATTCGTTGAACATCGTGAAGGCGGGATCGTAGCAGGTGTACAGCTCGATCTTCTTGCCCTTGCGGTAGAGAGAGCTGCGGATCGCGGCGTAGAGGTCGGAGACATTGTCGCCGCCGTTGGCATAAGCTTGCTGCGCGGCGCGGGCGCCTGCGAGGATCTTGTCGGTGTCGAAGCCTGCGGCTGCGATCGGCAGCAGACCCACGGCGGTCAGAACGGAATAGCGTCCGCCGACATCATCGGGCACGACGAAGGTCTCGTAGCCCTCGCGGTCGGACAGCTCCTTCAGCGTGCCGCGCGCCTTGTCCGTGGTGGCGAAGATGCGCTTGGCGGCTTCCTGCTTGCCGTAGCGGTCTTCCATATACTTCTTGAATACGCGGAAGGCGATCGCCGGCTCGGTGGTGGTGCCGGATTTGGAGATGACGTTCACGCAGACGTCCTTTCCCTCGCAGAGGTCAAGCGCGTGCTGCAGCTCTTCCGGGCAGATGGAGTTGCCGACGAACAGCACCTTGAGCGGCGCCAGATCGTTGAAGTGTGCGCCGCCGAGGAATTCGATCGCAGCGCGTGCGCCGAGATAGCTGCCGCCGATGCCGATGACGACCAGCACCTGCGCGCTCTCGCGGATGCGGGCAGCGGCCTTTTTGATGCGGGCGTACTCTTCGCGGTCGTAGTCGGTGGGCAGGCTGCGCCAGCCGATGAAGTCATTTCCTGCGCAGCTGCCTTCGGCAAGCGCACGGGCGGCCTCGGCTGCCTCCTTCGAAGCGGCGGAAAGCTCAGCCTCGGTCAGGAAGCCTTTCAGGTATTCGGTGTTCAAGGTCAAAGACATATTCAAAAACTCCTTTGGTATAAAAATTATCCGTTTGTGATCGCCGCGTAGGCGGCACCGGTCAGCGTGGAATTTTCCGCAAAGCGGATCTCGAACGAGCAGCCGAATTTCTCACGCGCGCAGCGCAGTTCCTCGGCGAGCAATTCCTGCAGACGCGGGGATTTCTGGTAGGTCGAGCCTTCCATCACGATGCAGATCGGTTTTTCAAAGCCCTTTTTCGTCTGCAGGGCGATTGCGGAGAAGTTCACGCACAGCAGCCGTGCGGTGCGGGCATAGAGCCCTTCGATGAGCTCCCGGATCGCCGCGTGGTCGGCTTCGGGGAAATGCTCGGACAGGCAGCTCGCCTCTCCCGCGAGGAAGGCGTTTACATCCGGCATCGGGATCTCTCCGGCGTTTGCGCGCACGGAGATGAGTCCTTCATCCGCCGCACGGTCCAGCGCTTCGGCGAGGATCCTGCCGAGATAGGCGCCCGACATCAGCTTTTCCGTGAGGTGGTCGCCGGGGATGGCGGAAGATGCATCGACCGCGCGGTCGATGCTTCCGCCGGAAAAGCCCGCGTAGCAGCCGGATTCCATATTGATGATCATCGTCTTTTCGCGGTAGGCGGAGCCTGTGTATTTCGTGATGTTTTCGGTCAGCTCGGAATAGCAGCCGTTCATACCCGTTCCGAGGATGAAGCCGACGTAGCCGTCATACTGCGTCGGATCGGTGACCGCGATGCCGCCGAGCAGCGCCGCGACGGTGTCGTTGAGCTGCACATAGCGGAAGCTTTTCTCCACTCCGCGGCGGCGGATCGCCGCATCGAGCGAGGCGCAGATCGGAAGTCCCTCCGCACCTGTGACGGAGACCTCCTTGCAAAAGGCGATGATAGTCGCGTCTTTATCCTCGCGGCACTGCGCCGCATAGGAAAAGCAGAAGCCCACGCGGTCGCCCCTGTCGAGATACGGCGAGAGCCGCTCCGCGATGCGGTCGAAAAAGACCGTCGCCGTGAGCGTTTCGTCCGTGCCGGGCAAACGCGTTTTTTCAAAGCTTATATCCTGCACCGTGCCGCCGGAGAAGGTCACCGAGCCGACACGGAGATTTGTGCCGCCCGCGTCCAGCACGACGGCGCATCCGTCCTCTGCCGCGCCGTGGTCGGCGCTGAGGAAGGTCGGGATCATATACAGCGAGCTGTCTTTGCCGGAAAGACCGTTCCGCATATCCGCAAGGAAGCGGTCGACTTCCGCAGACAGGTCGAAGCAGTCGGCGCAAAGGCGCTCACGAAGCAAAAAATCCGCCATTGTATGTGCCAAGGCAAAAACCTCCCTTTTGCTGTTTCGTACTTCGGAAGAAGTATAGCATATTCGGAAAAAGGGGTCAAGAAGGCGGGCGGTTGAAAAACGGGACACAATGCCCTATAATAAAAGAAAACAACGAAACGGAGGACTGTATGATGCAGGATCTTTCACTGGTCGTTATGGCGGCGGGAATGGGCAGCCGATTCGGCGGACTCAAGCAGATCACGCCGGTGGACGACGCGGGACATATGATCATCGATTTCTCACTCTACGATGCGTACCGCGCGGGCTTCCGCAAGGTGATCTTCGTCATCAAGCATGCCATCGAAGAGGAATTCAAGGCGCGGATCGGAAAGCGGATGGAGCGCTATTTCGATGTGACCTACGTCTATCAGGAACTGGACAAGATCCCCGAGGGATATACGATCCCCGAAGGACGCGTCAAGCCCTGGGGCACGGGACACGCGATCGCCTGTCTTGCGGGCGTGACGGACGCTCCTTTCGCCGTTATTAACTCCGACGATTTCTACGGCGCGGAGGCATACCGCGTGGTTTATGATTTCCTGCAGCAGGATCTGCCCGCGAACTGCTACGCGATGGTCAGCTTCCCGCTTCGCAATACGCTTTCGGAAAACGGCAGCGTTTCCCGCGGCGTGTGCAGCGTGGAGGGAAATCTCCTGCAGGACGTTACCGAGCGCACGAAGATCGTGCGGAGAGGAAACAACGCCGCCTTCACCGAGGACGGCGAGACATGGACGGAGCTTTCCGGCGACACGCCCGTGAGTATGAACTTCTGGGGCTTCCGCCGCGGCATCCTCGACCGCCTGTGCGCGGACTTCCCGGCATTTTTGGATGCGGAGCTTCCGAAAAATCCGCTCAAGTGCGAGTTTGCACTGCCGACTGTTGCAAATCGTCAGGTGCAGGAAAAGAGCGCGAGCGTGCGCGTGCTGCAGACGGGCGACCGCTGGTTCGGCGTGACCTATCCGGAAGATCTGCCCGGGGTGAAAGAGGCGATCCGCGCGCTCAAGGAACAGGGCGCGTATCCGGAAAAGCTTTGGGATTGAGCATATGAACGAGGGAGTGGACATATGAACGAAATTGCTTTGGAAAAACTGACACAGATCATCTCCGACTTCACCGCGACGGTCGGCATCTGCCTGCCGGACGATGTGGAGGATCGGCTGCGCGTGCTTGCCGGGGAGGAGACGGTCCCCTCCGCAAAAACAATGTATGATTGTATTCTGCGGGATATTGATCTGGCGAAAGAGCTGCACCGCCCCCTCTGCCAGGATACGGGCGTGCTGCAGTATTTCGTGGAGGTCGGAACGAACTTCCCGTACCTCGATGAGATCGGCGCGGCGATCACCGCGGCGGCAGAGCGCGCCTCGCGCGAAGTGCCGCTGCGCCCGAATGTCGTTGAGCCGCTCGGCGAACGCAACACGGGCAACAACATCGGTCACGGCGCGCCGTATGTCGAATACGACCTCGTTCCGGGCGGAACGGACCTGCGCCTGCGTATGTATATGGCGGGCGGCGGCTGCTCGCTGCCGGGCCGCAGCAAGGTGCTGATGCCGCTTGAGGGCGTTTCCGGAGTGCGGAAACTCGTCTGCGAGACTGTGCTGGAATGGGGCGTGAACGCCTGCCCGCCGCTCGTTATCGGCATCGGACTGGGAACCTGCGCGCCGACCTCGGCGGCGCTGTCGAAGAAGGCGCTGCTGCGTCCGCTCGGCACGCACTCTCCCTATCCGCATATCGCAAAGCTGGAAGAAGACCTGCAGAGGGATCTGGACTCGCTCGGCATCGCGCCGCTGGGTCTCGGAGGCTCGCGGAGCGTGCTCGGCGTGAACATCGAGGCGGCGGGACATCATCCCGCAACGCTCGGCGTGGGACTGACCACCGGCTGCTGGGCGACGCGGCGCGGCGAAATGCTGATCCGTGCCGATCTGTCGACGGAGCTGCGCTCGCACAGAGGAGGATTGCTGAAATGAAGAAAATTCTGACGACGCCGATCTCCTACGAACAGATCAAAGATCTTCGTGCCGGCGATACGGTCTATCTTACGGGTATGCTGGCAACGGTGAGAGACAACGGTCATCACCGCGCTGTCAAAGACGGTGTGATGCCCGAACGCTTCTCCTTCTACGAAGGTGCGATTTATCACGCGGGTCCCATCGTCGGAACGGACGAAAACGGAAAGCAGTATATGGTCTCCATCGGTCCGACCACGAGCCGCCGTATGGAGTCTATTGAGGCGGAATTCATCGAAAAGACGGGCGTGCGTCTCGTCGTCGGCAAGGGCGGTATGATGGACAAGACCGCCGAGGCCTGCAAACGCTTCGGCGCGATCCACTGCGCGTTCCCCGGCGGCTGTGCGGTCGTTTGCGCACAGTCGGTCGAAGAGGTGACCGACGTCGAGTGGCTCGACCTCGGAATGCCGGAGGCACTCTGGGTGATGCGCGTGAAGGAGTTTGGTCCCTTGATCGTTTCGATCGACACGCAGGGCAACAACCTTTTCGAGAACAACAAAAAGATCTTCCGCGAGCGG
>JAFVWG010000252.1 GCA_017501805.1 Oscillospiraceae bacterium | reverse complement strand
GATCACGGACGCACCGGAGATCAGCGCAAACAGACACAGGTAGAGCGGCAGTCCCTTCGGCTGCGCCATTGCCTTTGCCGCTGCGGTCGTGCCGATGGGCAGAAGCAGCAGCTGCAGCAAAAAAGCGATCGCGCCGCGCAGGGAGAGTCCCTCACTCAAAAGAAACAGCAGAGCGGTAATCCCACCGCAGAGGAGCGCGTTTATGTTCTGCCATTGGCGGGAGGCGGTGAAACGGGAGCCGCCGAACGCATGCGAGACGGTGAGGATCAGAAGTCCTGTCACCATATTATAAAGCCCTGACGTTGTCTGCCACAGAAGCGCGCTGAGGGCGATGCCGAACCACGCGAAAAGCTCCGAACGCTCGGGAAGCGGGCGTGTGCCGTCCCGGGGCGCACAGAGCGCGGCGATCCAGCACGCGCCGCAGGGAAGCGGGATGCCGGAAATATGCGCGCCAGCCGAAAAGAAGCCGCCGATAAACAGCGCCCCGAGCGTCAGCAGCCGGGGCGGATCCTTGATTTTGAGCATACAATGCCGCCTTTCCGCACTTTTTTTCAACCATAGCACCGCAAAACGGAAAAAATCGTCGGGAAATGGTTCGGGAAATCGGGAAGGCTTGTATTTTTTTCGGGAAGCGAGTACAATCACAGCGAAAGGACGTGAGCGCATGGGAATGGAACGGGAATGGAAATACCGGGCGACGTCGGAGCTTCTCGACAAGATCGAACGGGAAACGGCGGGACGGTATGCGGATCGGAAAACGGTCATTCAGATGGAGACGACCTATCTGGACACGGCGGAGGGCGATTTTGCAAAGCGCAGATGGACGCTGCGCGTGCGGAAGGAGAACGGAAAACCCGTTGTGACGCTGAAAACGCCCGCAGGAGACAATCTGCGCGGCGAATGGGAGCATCCGGGCGATACGCCGGATGCGTCGCGGCTTTTGACGCTCGGTGCGCCGGAAGAACTGAAAGCGCTGTTGCAAAAGCCCCTGATCGCGACCTGCGGTGCGCGCTTCACCCGCCGCGCCGTGCCGATGGAGCTTGCGGAAGGCTGCTTTGCCGAGCTGGCGCTGGACGAGGGCGTTCTGTTCCGCGGAGAGCGGCAGGCGCCGCTGTGCGAGATCGAGGTCGAACACAAGGCGGGCGAAGCCGCCGCCACGGAAGCGCTGGCAAAGCTTCTGGAGGCGCGGTACGGTCTGCAGACGGAGACGCGGAGCAAGCATCTGCGCGCGATGCAGCTGTGACGGAATAAGACGCAAATCGCAGGAGAAACAGACCTCCTGCGGTTTTTGTATGGGATCGTCGTTTGCGAGAACAAAAGCTTGCCAAGTGCGGAAGAAACGCGTATAATAGGGACAAGTATTGCAATAGGGGGAAAAGCTTTATGCATTGGTCGGAAAAAATCGCGCAGGAGATCATCCGCCGCGATCCGAATAAAGAAGAATATGTCTGCGCCGCAGGAATCAGCCCGTCCGGCTCGATCCACATCGGCAACTTCCGCGACGTCGCAACGAGCTATTTTGTCGTGAAGGCGCTGCGCAAGCTGGGAAAGAAAGCCCGCCTGCTCTTCTCCTGGGACGAGTATGACCGCATGCGGAAGGTGCCCGTGAACGTTGCCAAGGTGCGGGACGATTTCGAGCAGTATATCGGCTATCCGTACGTGGACGTGCCGAATCCTTTCCCCGAGTCCGGCGCGAAGACCTACGCCGAGCATTTTGAAAAGGAATTCATCGAGGCGATGCAGCAGTTCGGCATCGAGATGGACTACCGCTATCAGGGCGAGATGAACCGCAGCGGCAAGTACGTCGATCTCGTGCTGACGAGCCTGCGCAAGCGCGGAGAGATCTTCGACATCCTCGACTCCTTCCGCACGCAGGACGCGAAAGAGGGCGAACGCGAGGCGTACTACCCCGTTTCGATCTTCTGCCCGAAGTGCCACAGAGACACGACCAAGATCCTTTCGCTCTCCGACGACTGCGTACACGCGACCTACGAGTGCGCCTGCGGACACAAGGGCGAGATGGACTTCACGAAGGACTTCCACTGCAAGCTCGCGTGGAAGGTCGACTGGGCGGCGCGCTGGATGTACGAGGGCGTCGACTTTGAACCGGGCGGAAAGGATCACGCTTCTCCCACCGGCTCCTACCAGACCTCCAAGGTCATTTCCAAGAAGATCTTCGGCTACGAGCCGCCGCTCTTCCAGGGCTATGAGTTCATCGGCATCCGCGGCACGACCGGCAAGATGTCCGGCTCCTCCGGCCTCAATCTGACGCCGGGCACGCTGCTCAAGCTCTACCAGCCCGAGGTCATCCTCTGGCTCTACTCCAAGACCGAGCCGACCCGCGCCTTTGACTTCTGCTTCGACGACGGCATCCTCAAGCAGTATTTTGAGTTCGACCGTATGCTCGACGCAGAGCGCAGCGGCAAGGCGGATGAGGTCGTGAAGGGCATCCTCTACAACTGCAAGGTCGGGGATCGCGAGATCAAGACCGTGCCGATGAGTCTGATCGTGCAGATGGGCTCGATCGTGGACTTCAACCCCACGATGCTCGAAACTGTCTTTGACAAGATCGGCACGCCCTATACCCACGAGGAATTTGCCGACCGTCTCGACCGCGCGAAGTTCTGGCTGGAGCAGTGCGCGCCCGATCAGGTCAACCGCCTCGAGCCGCGCCGCAACTGGGCGGTCTACGAGACGCTCGACGAGAAGGAAAAAGAGGAAGTCCGTCTGCTGCACGAGTACCTCTCCGGCGACGGCTACACGCTCGATGAGCTGAATACCGCCATCTACGCCATTCCCGCGAAGGTCTACGGCGTGGAGCAGGGGGACAAGGCGCTGCGCCCGCTGCAGAGCGTGTTCTTCCAGAACGTCTACAAGCTACTGATCGGTCGGGAAAAGGGACCGCGTCTGTACCTGTTCCTTTATGTGATCGAGAAGAGCCGCTATCTGGGACTGCTGGACTTCTCCTATCCGATGACGGAAGAGGAAAAGGCTGTGCCGGAGGAGCCCGTCGAGGAAGAAAAGCCCGAAAAGGTCTACGGCGAGCCCGATCCCGTCGCACCCATCAAGGAAGAGATCGACATCGACTTCTTCGAGAAGCTCGATCTGCGCGTGTGCAAGATCGTGAAGTGCCAGGAGATCCGCAAGTCCGCCAACTGCCTCAAGCTGACGCTGGACGACGGACTGGAACAGCGCGTGATCGTTTCCTCCATCCGGCACGACTACACGCCGGAAGAGCTGATCGGAAAGAAGATCATCGTTGTGGCAAACCTCAAGCCCGTGCGCATCACGGGCGTGACCTCGCAGGGTATGCTGCTCGCCGGCACGAACAATGCCTGCGGCTGCAAAGTCATCTTTGTGGATGATATGATCCCCGAGGGAACGGCGATCAAATAATTGATCATGCAAGCAAAGAACCGTGCTGACAGAGTCAGCACGGTTCTTTTTCGCCTGCGGGCGGGAGACCTCATCCGTCATTTGCTTCGCAAATG
>JAFVWG010000251.1 GCA_017501805.1 Oscillospiraceae bacterium | reverse complement strand
GGCGCTGCGCTACGCAGCCGAATGTGCGCGTACCCCCAACCTCTATCCCAAGCCCGACGATCGGGAGCTTGCGGCGGCATTCGGTGCACTTTACGGACTGTCCGCGGACGAGACGCTGCTGACGAACGGCTCGGATGAGGGACTCAATTTTGCCTTTATGTCCTACTGTGACGACGGTGCGGCGTTTCCCGATATCAGCTACGGCTTTTATTCGGTCTTTGCGGAGCTGAACGGCGTTGCATACACCGAGATCCCCCTGCGTGAGGATTTTTCCGTTGATGTAAGCGATTACTTCGGACTGGGGAAAACGATCTTCATTGCCAACCCGAACGCGCCGACGGGACTGCTTCTCCCGCTCAGCGAGATCGAGCGGCTTGTCAGTCAGGATCCCGATCACATCGTACTCATCGACGAGGCGTACATCGACTTCGGCGGCGAGAGCGCGGCGCCGCTGGTCAAAAAGTATAAGAACCTGCTCGTGACGCAGACCTTCTCCAAATCGCGCTCTATGGCGGGCTCGCGCCTCGGTGCGGTCTTTGGCTGCAGGGAACGCATCGCGGAGCTGAACGCGATCAAGTTCTCCACGAATCCCTACAACGTGAACTCCTACACCGCTGCGCTCGGACTGGGCGTGCTGAACGACCCCGAGTATACGAAGCAGTGCTGTGCGGAGATCCAAAAAACACGGGCTTACACGGTGGAACGTCTGCGCGAAATGGGCTTTACCGTGCTCGATTCCAAGGCGAATTTTGTCTTTGCGAAGACGGAAAAAATGGACGGCGGCGCGCTCTACGAGGAGCTGAAGCGCCGCGGCGTTCTGGTCCGGCACTTTGACAAAGCACGCATTCGGGAGTACAATCGCATTACCATCGGCACTCGGGAGCAGATGGATGCATTTTTTGACATTTTGACCGACATTCTGGAGGGGAAATGATATGAGACAATCCACGATCGCGCGCAAGACTGCCGAGACCGACATCTCCGTACAGCTTGATCTGGACGGACGCGGCACGGCGAAGATCGAGACAGGCGTCGGCTTTCTCGATCATATGCTCACGCTCTTTGCACGGCACGGCGGCTTTGACCTGACTGTTGCCGCGAAGGGGGACACTTACGTTGACGACCACCACACGGTGGAGGACGTCGGCATCGCGCTGGGACAGGCCTTTGCGATGGCGCTCGGCGACTGCCGCGGGATCTGCCGCTACGGCGACATTACGCTGCCGATGGATGAGGCGCTGATCCTTGCCGCTGTTGATGTTTCGGGGCGGGCTTATCTGGCATACGGACTCGAAATCGCTGTGGAAAAGATCGGCACGTTCGATACGGAGCTGCTTGAGGAGTTTTTCCGTGCCTTTGCAATGAACGCCGGGCTGACGCTCCATCTGCGGCAGCTGGCGGGGAAGAACGGTCATCACATTGCCGAGGGTGCGTTCAAGGCCGCTGCCCGAGCGCTGCGCAAGGCAGTCGCCGCGGATGCGCGTTTTGCCGGCGAGATCCCCTCGACCAAGGGAGTGCTGTAAATGATCGCGATCATCGACTATGGCGTCGGCAATCTCTTTTCGCTTCAAAGCTCCTTTGCCGCGATCGGGCAGGAAGCGGTCGTAACGAGCGATCGGAAGGTCGCCGCGGCTGCGGACAAGCTCATTTTGCCCGGCGTCGGCGCGTTTGCGGATGCGGCGGAAAAGCTGCGCGCGAGCGGCTTTGATGCATTTCTGAAGGAAGAAGTCAAACGCGGCAAACCGCTTCTCGGCATCTGCCTGGGAATGCAGCTGCTGTTTGACGAGAGCGCGGAATACGGCGTGCATCGCGGACTGGGGCTGATCCCGGGACGGGTCGAGCCGATCGCGGATGTGATCCCGGAGGGGCTGAAGATCCCGCATATCGGCTGGAACGCGCTGCATTTTCCGAAACAGAGTCCGCTCTTCCGCTACCTCAGGGAAGGCGACTGCGTCTATTTTGTCCATTCCTACTACGCGACCGACTGTGATGAAAGTGTCATCGCCACAGCCGAGTACGGCGCGGAGCTGACCGCCGCCGTGCAGAAGGGCAATGTGTTCGGCTGCCAGTTCCACCCGGAAAAGAGCGGCAAAGCGGGTCTTGCGATCCTGCGGGCCTTTTGTGAAGAAGGGGGTTGACGGCTGTGATCTTGTTTCCTGCGATCGATCTCTACGAGGGTAAGGCGGTGCGCCTGCTCCGCGGAGACTATCAAAATATGACGGTTTATTCCGACGATCCCGCCGCCTTTGCGGAGGATTTCGCGCGGCGCGGTGCGACGCATATCCACATCGTTGACCTCGAAGGTGCGAAGAGCGGCACGACGCCGAATTTGAATGTTATCAAGGAACTGCTGCGGCGAACAAACCTCTTTACCGAGGTCGGCGGCGGCATCCGCGATATGCGGACGGTCGAAACGTATCTTGACGCGGGCGTATCCCGCGTGATTTTGGGCACGGCGGCGGTCACCGATCCCACATTTCTGCGCGAGGCGCTTTCCAAGTACGGCGAGCGGATCGCGGTCGGCGTGGATGTGAAGGATGACCGTGTTGCCATCCGCGGCTGGATGGAACAGTCCGCGCGCGGCGCTGTGGAGTTCTGCAAAGAGCTGGAACAGCTCGGTGCGGCAAATGTTATCTGTACGGATATCTCCAAGGACGGAGCAATGCAGGGCGCGGGCTATGCGCTCTACGAGAAGCTTCTCGCGGAGGTGAAGCTGCCGATCACCGCATCGGGCGGCGTATCGGGTCTTGAGGATGTGCGGCGTTTGAATGAAATGGGTCTTTACGGCGCGATCATCGGCAAAGCCTACTACACGGGCGCGATCTCGCTGGAGGAAGCATTGGAGGCGGCGAAATGATCACAAAGAGAATCATACCCTGCCTCGATGTCAAAAACGGACGCGTTGTGAAAGGCACGCGCTTTGAGTCTCTGCGCGATGTGTCATCGCCCGTGGAGCTTGCGGCGTTTTACAGCGACTGCGGCGCGGACGAGCTGGTGTTTTACGATGTGACCGCTTCGGCGGAGGGACGGAAGCTGTTTACCGATGTCCTGCGCGAGGTGGCAAGCACCATTTTTATCCCGCTGACGGTCGGCGGCGGCATCAACACCGTGGAGGATTTCGACCGTGTGCTCAAATGCGGCGCGGACAAGGTCAGCGTGAATTCGGGCGCGATCCGCGATCCGAAGCTGATCCTTGAGGCTGCAAAGCGGTACGGAAACCAGTGCGTCGTGCTGTCGCTCGACGTCAAGCGCGTGGACGGTCAATTCCGCGTGTTTGCCAAGGGCGGGCGCGAGGACACGGGACTCGACGCGTGTGAATGGGTGAAACAGGGCGTGTCGCTCGGAGCGGGCGAGATCGTTCTCAATTCCATCGACACCGACGGCGTGAAGCAGGGCTTTGACCTGGAAATGCTGGACGCTGTCTGCGGAGACCTCGATGTGCCTGTGATCGCCTCCGGCGGAGCGGGCGGGATCGAAGATTTTGTCAAACTGTTCCGCGCACTGCCGAATGTGGACGCGGGACTCGCCGCATCCATCTTCCACTTCGGACAGGTTGCGATCCCCGACCTGAAGGCGGCGCTGAAACGGGAAAATATCCCTGTGCGGGAGGTATAGATTATGATCGATATGAACGAACTGAAATTCGACGAGAAGGGGCTCATCCCCGCGATCGTGACGGATGCGCTCTCCGGCCGCGTTCTGACGCTGGCGTATATGAATCGGGAAAGTCTGCAAAAAACGCTGGAAACGGGCTTGACCTGCTTCTGGAGCCGTTCGCGGCAGACGCTGTGGCTGAAGGGGGAGACCTCGGGAAACTATCAGCACGTTGTCTCCATCACCACAGACTGCGACAAGGATGCTCTTCTGGTCAAGGTGGAGCCGGACGGACCCGCCTGCCATCTGGGCACGACGAGCTGCTTTGCCAATCCGCTGTGGCAGAGTGACGAACGCAATGAATTCTCTGCGGACGGACTGATGGAGCTGCTGGCGGGAAGAAAGGCGAATCTGCCCGAAGGTTCCTACACGACCTATCTCTTCCAAAAGGGCATCGATAAGATCCTCAAGAAGGTCGG